>CAZRKD010000077.1:0-7877 GCA_964600515.1 uncultured bacterium | reverse complement strand
AGCAAGTCTCAGCCCTGCAAGCGTATATAATGGATCTTTGTTTTCTAAAAAATCCAGTGCCAGGTCTGCCGCGTCTTTACCCTGATAAAAATATCGTTCATCAGATATATGAAATGTTTTTTTCTGCCCACGAGCTTCAAAGATTACAATGTCATTTACGGTAAATGGACCTAAGTGATGAAAAGAAGCATCGATAATAATTCCCATTTTTAATTGATTTGCTCGAATAATTGCAGCATCTACGTCCTCCCATGTTCCTAATGTATTGTCGAAACTCGTTAATCCTGCTAGCCAGTAACCATGGTCATTCGAAGCCTCGAATGATATACCAGAGTGATGATGAATTCCACTGTGGACGGGTAATTGTTCATATAAAGTACCTGTAATCAGTACCATATCGAACCCTAAATTATGCAATGTTTCTAAATGTAACGTGAGATATTGCATGACACTAAGACCTCTATCTTTGGCAGCATCAATATAAAGGCGAGGTAGGATTTGGAATATGTTTACTCCATGGTAAATTCCATATTTCGCTGGATCCAAGGTGTTCTCTCGATGCGTACGAGCATGGTCTGGAGCAAAGAGATTAGGGGAGTACGCATAGAGAAGGAAAAATGAGAACCAGAGAAGGAGGATTTTCTTATTGGTTGCTTTGCGCATGCTTATATCCTGTTTTTAATTAATTGTTTTTTAAAGAGAGATAATTAAGTCGACGTTTTTGTATGAAAAAATAAAAACAATAGGTAATAAGGGGAATATGAGCAAATAAAGATTGTACTAAGGGATACATTATTCGTTTTGTCCCTTGGGTCATGATACCTTCCCTTCCATTTTTAAGGCTCTCTTGTTAGTTGCCTTCTCACGGTCCGGATTTGATACTTAGTGAAAACATTTAAGTAGTTTTTTTGTTAAATGTCAAGGATATGCTAAGCATCTGTATTTTCTTCTTCTTTTCAAATAGCAAAAGATTGACTTACAAACGATGATAATGTTCATCATATTAGATGATTTATGTCAGGGAAGATTCCGAGAAGTAAGAACAATACTCATTGATAAACTTTCATCATGATCAAGGGTTAATGGAAAAAGCCAGGTAAATGAACTGCCTTGATAGGTGAGTTCAAATCCGCCTTCTGAAAGCGATACGGTCTCAACGGGAAAATGCCAGAGCGTTGTGGTGCGTTCATTGTTGTGAGAATCAAGAACTCGGCAGGTAATTTCAAATGTATCCCATTCATTGATAAATGAAAATGATAGGGTCTCTTCGATAATACATTCTTTGGGAAGGGTGATTTCTTTATTGAATTTAATGTAGCGATCTGGCGCATCTTTAGCGAGCATCGTGAGATTAAGTTCTGTACCAAACAAATGGTTAAGCTTTTCATGACCATTATTGGTAATGGTATAGTGTGCAGTCAGAGAAGCATCTTTGATTGAAAAGCTTTTCTTAATCTCTATCGGGTATTTTTTTTTGCCATCAGAAATCATTCCACTTCGTTGTAAATATACGGCATTATCAATAGAGTAATCATACGGCAATCGCAAAAAATCTCCAAGTTCTTGATATGAACATTTACGATAGTCTTCAAATGTAATAGTTGAAGAGAAAAAATGATCCATAAAAGAATAGCGCTGGTAATTATCATAAAATAAAGTATCTTTTACGCGAGGATCTTTTATCTTTAATTTCTCATGAATTGATTTTGGTTTTCCATCATCAGAAGTAATTTTTGTAAGTCGGTCGTGATAGGCCTCATGCCTTCGTGCAAGACAATTTGAAATATTAAATTGTGGTTTCTTAAAATCAATTTCAAAAATCGATCCGCCATACGAGGGCTTTATAAAGGCATTGAGCTCATTATTAGAAAGACGTACTTCTTTTAAACCATCGCTATCTAAATCTTTATCTTCAATAGCATGTGAAGTAAGATATTTTTCTGCTTCAATAATATTCGAATAATTCGCATGACGAAGATAATTTAAATACGTGCCTCCAAAAATGCCATGCCAATATGAGCAGTTGCATTGGCTCATATAGAGATGCTTCGCAGCCTTGTCCGCATCGCTTGTCCCAAAATAATTTGGCTCTTGAATGCAGAGAGCATTGACTCGTTTGCTGACATCGAGCATGCGTTTATGCATGTTATTTACTTCTTCATATTTGGTTAAAAAGTTATTCCAAAAACCTCCGCGAACAAATGGCTTGTACTCATCATATATTTTTTCTTCTTTGAGTTTATTCACTAAGCTTTGATATTTGAGTATTGCGTGAGGAGGCATGGCCCATTCGAGCATTTCGTGATAAGAAGCATGGGGAATATAGATGCGTTTTGCCGGCGGTGCTTTCTGTACATAACGTCCAAAACTTGAAAATTCTATTGTATCATGTGCTTTTGAAAATGCCTCGAAGAATCGATGAAGCCATCGTTTTTCTTTAATAAAATTATATGTACTTGGCCATAAACCAAATTTTTCTCCATCATCGGCAAAACTAATTGCCAGATTTCTATCAGATTTTTCTTCCTGAACTCTTTTAAGATAATCAATAATTTCTTGCGGTTCTTTATAGGGAATTGCGTAACGAAGCTTCATATCAATGGGAAAAAGCTTTAATGTATGTCCCTCATGTTCGGTTATATAATAATCAGTAATTGTTGTATCTTCTATCCCTGCATAGCGAAAATGCGTGTCATCGATGATCGTATATTCTACCCCAAGTTCACCCAGCATTTTAGGTAATGTTGGATCCCAGATTCGTTCAGTAAGCCAAATGCCCTTCATTTCCCGATTAAATCTTTTTTTAATATACTCCTGCATAAATCGTATTTGGTTTTTTGCATCTTTTTCAGGAATAGAAGGAAGAATAGGCTCGTAGAAACCTCCCCCCATTAGCTCAACTTGGTTACGTTCTGAGAGCATTGCCAAAAGTTCTAGTGCTTCGTGACCATTTTCTTCCATCCACTCGAATACTGGCCCTGATATATGTAATGAAAAAGAAAGATTGGGATAATCAGCAACGGTTTTTAAAAAAGGCAAATAGCACATCTCATATGCATCTTTAAAGACATGTAAGAAATTGCCTACTGGTTGATGAATGTGAATGCCAAATAAAAAATTAATTTTTTTCATATATTTTTCATAATCGGCACATAGGCTTTTTCGCAGTACTCTTTAATCATACGATGAGTTGAGAAATGGCCACATACAGTTGCAAGCGATTCTTTGCTCATGCGAATCCATTCGACAGGAAGCATGTTTTTTCGTTTATGATAGACGGGCAGAATCTCTGTTTCTAACAGCGTATATATGCTTTCGGCTTCTTCTTTATTTTGTTCTTCAAGTGTTTCGAATTCTTTTGGTGTACCAATAATCCAGCCATTTTTGCCATTATAAGCCTCTTCCCACCAGCCATCAGAGATACTGGCATTAAGACCGCCGTTAAATGCAACTTTCATGCCGCTTGTTCCACTTGCTTCTTGGGGGCGGATTGGATTATTGAGCCACACATCAACGCCTGCAACGAGAAACTTTGCCATTGCAATATCGTAGTTTTCGAGAAAGACCATTTTGGCTTTGAGATTATGTTCTTTAATAAATGAAGTAATCGTGTGTATGAGGGCTTTGCCTTTTGCATCTTTTGGGTGGGCTTTACCTGCATAAATAATTTGAAGAGGATGCTCGGTATTGATAAGTAATTTAAGTAATCTTACAGGATCTTGTAACAGAAGCCCTGCACGTTTATATGTTGCGAATCTTCTCGCAAAACCAATCGTAAGATATGAAGAATCCAAAATGAGCTTATGCGTTTTTTCAATATAGTGTATAAGGGCTTCTTTCATCTGCACACGTACTTTCCAAAAAACTTCATCAGGGATAGCTTCGATTTTTGATTGTGTTGCATATCCCACAGGATCTTCTTTCCATTGAGGCGTAAGATGCTTATTCAAAAGCTCTTGCATCGGAGCCCCCATCCATGTTGTGTGATGAACTCCATTGGTAATAGATGTAATCGGAATTTCGTCTTCTAATTTTTCGGGAAAGAGTTTCATCCACATTTGCCGTGATACCTTACCATGAAGCTTACTGACTCCATTAGAAACCTTTGCCAAGCGAAGTGCGAGCACCGTCATGTTGAAGCTTTCTTTTGTATTATTCTCATCAATTCTTCCAAGTGCCATAAAGTCATTGAGCGAGATTCCTAATTCTTTACGATATGAAACAAAGTGTTTTTCAATAAGCTTGTTATTAAATGTATCATGCCCTGCGAGAACAGGGGTATGAGTCGTAAAGCTGCATAGGCGAGCGCATGCTGTTTTTGCTTCTTCAAATGAATATTTTTTTGTGTGCATTAATGATCGAATAATTTCAAGCGTGAGAAATGCGCTATGCCCTTCATTCATATGATAGACACAGTTTCCATATCCCAATGCCTGAAGCGCTCGAACGCCGCCAATGCCTAAAACCATTTCTTGGCTGATGCGTTTTTCTTTGTCGCCGCCATATAATTTGTCGGTGATTGTTCGATACTCCGATTTATTTTCCGTATGATTTGAATCAAGAAGATAGAGCGTTACTCGCCCTACTCGAACTTTCCAAATCTGCAGAGTGATTGTATGATGATTTATTGGAATGGTAATTGAGATACATTGTTCTATGGGTAACTTGTCTGGTTCATTATAAAAATAAGCCTCTTCTTGATGACCTAATTCATTAATCGATTGGTTAAAATATCCATGATGATAGAAAAGCCCGACGGCAACAAGAGGCAATCCTAAATCGCTCGCGCTTTTTAAATGATCTCCCGCAAGAATGCCAAGACCGCCGGAATAAATTTTTAATGATTCATGGATCCCAAATTCTGCGGAGAAATAAGCAATCGTAGGATACGTATCTCCTAATTCTTTTCCATATTTTTCCTGAAACCACGTAGTTTTTTGTTTTTGGTATTCTTTTCCTCGAGATACACTATCGGTTAATTCTCTGAACTCCATACCACCCGCATCCTAGAGAAGATCGGGAACTATGTCAATTACCGAGAAGTGCCTTTACGCTTTTTTTTACCTTTTTTATGAGGTTCTTTACCAAAAGACTCGAGGGTTTTTTGGACTAAATAATGAACTGTTTTCGCTGGATATGTCCCATCTTTTTTTGGCTGTCCGGCGGGAACTCCGGTGAGAACTTCAATGCCTTCATCAACGGTTTCGATAGCATAAATATGGAACTTTTTCGCGTTTACTGCTTCGATAACTTCGTTTTTTAACATGAGGTTTTTTACATTCTGTTTTGGAATCATTACCCCATGGCTTCCGTCTAACCCGCGTAATTTACACACATCAAAAAAACCTTCGATTTTGCTATTGACGCCGCCAATGGGCTGAACTTCTCCGCGTTGATTCATTGAACCGGTTACAGCAATTGATTGCTTAATAGGAGTATGCGAAAGCGCTGAGAGTAATGCATAGAGCTCAGTGCTTGAGGCACTGTCTCCATCGATCATTCCATAGGACTGTTCAAAGCAGAGACTCGCGGATAAACTTACAGGTTTAAATTGTCCATATTTCCAGCCAAAATACCCATTGAGGATGAGAACCCCTTTATCGTGGAGCTTCCCCGATAATTTTGATTCTCGTTCAATATTAATAAGCCCGCTCTTGCCATGAAAAGTGCGCGCCGTTATCTTTGATGGCCTACCAAATTCAAAATCACCGTAATTGAGAACGCTCAAAGCGTTGAGTTCGCCAATAGCGCCACCTTGTACATTAATCAGAAGATCGCCTTCATGAATGTATTTCAGTGTTTTTTCTTCGGGAAGTTTTACACGTGCTCGTTTCTCTTCGATGGCCTTTTCCACGCATGCTAAATCAACGTATTTTGTTTTATTATCTTTAGCAAAAAAATTTGCCTCGACAATTAAATCATTGATCTTTCCAAATTGGGCAGAAAGCCTCTTTTGGTCCTCAATAAGCCGAGAGCTATATTCAATGATTCGCGCAACCGCTTCTTTGGTAAAATGCTTTAATTTATTTTCCTTGCAACGTGTTGCAATAAACGAGGCATATTTTTCGATAAATTCTTCTGACTTGGGCATTTCATAATCAAAATCCGCCTTTACTTTAAAGATATTATGAAAATCCTCATCATAGTGATAAAGCAAATAATATAAATGGGCGCTTCCAACCATAATGACTTTGACATTGAGTGGAATTGGTTCGGGTTTAAAGCCGGTTGTTGCAATGAGCCCATGCTCTTCAAGCGGATCTTCGCTAATGATTTCTCTATTTTTCAAAACTCGTTTCAGCTGATTCCATACCTGAAAGTTCATCAAAATATCCATTGCTTGAACTATTAAGTATCCCCCATTTGCCCGTAAAAGACTTCCGCTGCGAATCATGGTAAAGTCAGCGGTATAAAATCCATATTCGATTCGTTTTTCGAGTTTTCCAAAAACATTAAAATAGGTTGGATTATTTTCAAAAACTATAGGAGCTCCTTTGGTTTCGGTATTATCAACCAAAACATTTACTTCATATTCGGCCAATGTTTTTTTGCGTTGGGGACGTTTCCTGGCATTAGGATCTTCAAAGCCAAGAAAAAAATTGAGATTATCAATAACATGATTTTTAACTTTACCAACGTACTCAATAATTTCTTTTTCTTTTATGTATTTTTCTAAAAGCTCTTCCAAATATCCATCAACAACAAGCTCGGCAACTTGTTTTTGAACCGATTCAACCTGCTGCTGCATGGTGCGATCAATCACGCGAATCTCTCGTAAAAATTTTACAATCTCTTCATTAATTTTTTCTCGTTCTTTTTCGATTTGATCTTTTTCATTTTTGGGAAGTTTTGCATAATCCGGTTCATCGACTTGTTTGCCGTCGATAATAGGAATAGTGACAACATTGACCTTTGTTACTTTGATAGCAAAACCATGAAATTTTGCTCGCTCTTCAAGTGAGGAAAAGAGATTATTTTTCTTATCTCCATAAAATTTCATGATGTCGTTAATGCGATCTTCATAATCTTTACTTTCAAATGCCTCGGGAATTTCTTTCAATAGACCCTCGACAAAGGTCTGCATGTCTTTTTTAAATTCTTTTGCTAAGCCTTGGGGCAACTCAATTGCAATGGGGCGTTCCGGATGATCAAAGTTATGAACATAACACCAGTCCTGAGGCGTTGGTTTTTTCGGCGCAATTCGTTCTAAGATAGTCCGGACCGTCGAAATCTTTCCCGTTCCATCATCGCCTGAAACATAGATATTATAGCCTTTATAATCGAGGTCGAGTCCAAAATTAAGAGATGAAATGGCTCGATTTTGGGCAATAAACTCATTTGAAATCGGAAGTTTATCGGTTGTTTTGAATTTTAATTTTGATAGATCAGTTTTGTTATAGAGGTCTTTTGGGCTTAATTCCCATTTTTTCAGATTCTTCATTATATAAGTATACTATAAAATTGGGGGATATTCAAACACATAAATTGTTTTAGTATTAATACATTTTGTATTCCGTATGGGCAGGTCTTCTACCTGCCCAATGAGGGCGACCACAAGAATCGCCCCTACGCCCTTGGCATCTCATTTGCATATCTCCATTTTATATGATCGCAAAAACATATACCTCCGGGCTTTTGGGGATTGATTCATTTTTAGTCGAAGTCGAGGTCGATGCAGGTAAAGGCTTCCCGAGTTACCATATCGTTGGATTGCCCGAAAGCGCGGTTAAAGAAAGTAAAGAACGGATAAAATCAGCCGTGAGAAATAGTGGATATCTTCTCCCCAAAGGCGGAGTTACGATTAACCTTGCCCCTGCATCGCTCAAAAAAGGCGATGCTTCATTTGATTTACCCATGGCATTGGGGATTATTAACGC
>CAZRKD010000076.1:0-7950 GCA_964600515.1 uncultured bacterium | reverse complement strand
CAGTTATCGGGCCATTTACTTCTATAACTAAAACCTTTTTTGCCTCAACCAAGTGTGGCAGCAGAAATAAGATTGTTAAAAATATGATTAATTTTTTCATCAATATATAAGAATAGTATGGATTAATAAATGTATTTGAATTTTTGGGATGGAAAAATTTTCAGAGCTGAGAAAAACTTAGGTTGAGTGGAGCGAAGCTACGAAGTGGCGAGCGGAACGAACCACTTAAAATGTGTTAGGCGAGTGAGCCTACAAAGTGGGCGAACCGAGCGAACGAAGTGAGCGAAGAGTTTTTGAGCTGCCGAAAGTCCGTTGGTGGCGTAGTTTTTGTTATAGGTAGCTATATCGGTTTTTCAAAGAGGGAATACTTTTTATATCTAAACCATGTTCTTTAATGTATGGATAAAAAAGAATATGACGTGTTAATCAACTTTCTGAAATCAGGATTGTCTACAAGAAAATTAGACAAATTACTAGGTCATAGTAATACTAAGGGATGGGTTTCATGGGATATACTAAAGGAATACAAATTAACTAATCCAGATAAGGGTAAACTATTTCTGTATTCTATAAATCAATGTAAGATGGTTATTCGTCAACTTGAAGAAAAAAAAGAAAGGATTGTTGATGAATTTATCAAATTAAACCAACCGGGTAATATAGACAAATATAGGAATATTTTTGTAATTGCAAGATCAGAAAAGAAATTTTATAGTGCAATGTCTGGAGAAACAAGAAATATTGTCCGTGATTTTTTTCATTCAGAAAAGAAAATTATAGGCAAATGTCAGTATGGGGGTTGTTCTGATAGTGGTCAAATAGATACTGTCCATTTAAGAAAGAACCGTCCACAGATATTTACGGATTCTGCCAAGAAAAATAAAGATATCTTTAGTAAAGGTTTATTTAAATTTGATATATATGGAACTATGAAAGATTTTCTTATAACCCATTCAAAACGGCATAGCATATGTTTCCTATGTAAAAAACATCATAATGAATTTCATAAAAAAGAGAAGTCAGGCAAAAAAGAACTGAGAAGTTTCATACAAAAGATAATAGTAAAATGACGGATGTCCATACAAAAAGACAGCGAAGTTATAATATGTCAATGATTAAGGGAAAGAATACAAAGCTAGAAATATCGCTAAGGAAAATGCTTTCTTCATACGGAATAAAAGGTTACAGAATCAATTCAAAACTTCTTGGTAAACCAGACATAGTTTTTTCGAAATATAAAATTGCAGTATTTGTTGATGGTTGCTTCTGGCACAAATGTCCAGATTGTTACAAAGAACCTAAAAATAATAAGAAGTTATGGAAAACGAAAATAAGTGGCAATGTAAATAGGGATAAAAAAGTGAATAAAATCCTTAAAAAAGAGGGCTGGCTTGTTCTTAGATTTTGGGAACATTTATTAAGGAAAGATATTAATTCAGTTTATAAATATCTTTTAAAAGAACTGAAAAAGAAGGGTTATCCATGACCATAAAAATACTTGATTTATTTGCTGGTGTTGGAGGTTTATCTCTAGGTTTTGAGATGATAAAAGATAGTGATGGAAATGCTGTTTTTGAACTATACCGAGCTGTTGAAATGGATAAATATGCTTGTCAGACTTTAAGAAAGAAGCATGGTGATGAAAAAGTGATTGAAGGAGACATAACCAAATATAAAATTTCTAAGCGAATAGTTAAGGAGTGTAAGGGTAAAGTTTCAGTTGTGGTTGGTGGAATACCATGCCAGTCATTCTCATTAATCGGTCCAAGATCAGGATTTGGTAAGAATATTAAAAAGTTCCAAAAAGATAAAAGAGATAACCTTTACGAACACTTTAGGGATATAGTTGAGGAGATAGATCCTAATATTATTGTTATAGAGAATGTTAAAGGAATACTTTCAAAAAAGGATTCTGATGGAAACAATATTATCGATAAGCTGATTTCTGATTTTGAACATCTTGGGTACAATTTTAAGAATGAAAAGGGAGAAAAATGGCATCTACTCAATTCTGCTGATTTTGGTGTTCCGCAGAAAAGAGAAAGAGTGATTTTAATTGGCATTAAAGAGTCTTGGAAAAATGTTGCTGTTCCTGATGTTTCTCCCACCAATTTTAATCCCTTCTCTTCAGAAGCAGAGGCATCAAAAGCTAAAGGATTATTGCCTTATGTTTCTGTTTATGAGGCTATTGGTGATCTTCCAAGAGTCAGTCCAAAATTAACTTACACCGGAATAGCATGGGAGAAGAAAGAAGGTATTAAAAAGAAAAATAAGAGAATAAATTGTGGCACAGACAAAATTGAGCATGACACAAATACTTTTCATAAACATATTAAACGTATAAGTGAGTCAGGACAGCAATTTTTTGGATTTGTCAGACCTAATGGGTATAGATATATTGACCATCACATTGCAAGAAGTCAACAACTTTCTGATATTGAACTTTTTGGATTTATGAAGCAGGGGGAAACTGCTGAGGAATTCAGGAAAAGATTACCAGAAATAGCAAAAAAACTTATTAAGTATGATATGGCATCATTTAAGGATAAATACAGGAGACAGAAAGCAAAAGAACCCGGTACAACCATTTTTGCCCATCTTGAAAAAGACGGAAATAGATTTATTCATCCTACTCAGAGAAGAACATATACACCAAGAGAAGCTGCAAGAATTCAGTCTTTTCCTGATGATTTTGTTTTTGAAGGTCCAGTAAGCAAAAAATTTAAACAGATTGGAAATGCTGTGCCACCATTACTTTCGTATAATATCGCTTTATGTGTAAAACAATTAATGAATGAGGGTTAGTGATGCAAAAATGGAAGATGCCCAAGAGGTAATACCTAACGCAAGAAGATTAATTAAATCCCTCAGAGATATAGGATATGATTTCTCTACAGCTATAGCTGACCTTATTGACAATTCCATTGAAGCTGGCGCTTCACGAGTTGATATTTTAGTTGAGTTTGAGGGAGACAGTTCATTTGTGCGTATTGCTGATAATGGGAAAGGTATGGGTAGTGATGAATTAAAAGAAGCTATGCGATATGGGTCGGAAAGAATATACAACGAAGATGATTTAGGTAAATTTGGTTTAGGATTAAAAACAGCATCGATGAGTCAATGTCAATATTTTTCTGTTGCCAGTAGAATTAGCAATGAAACAAAAAATATTGCGGCTTTTTGTTGGGATTTATCCCATATTGAAAAAACAAACAAGTGGGAGATCCTATCACCCAAAAAAAAGGAGATACTAGCATTACTACATGACCCTCTGGATGAACACATAGGGACCGTAGTTTTATGGGAACGATTAGATAGAATTCTTGGTTTTAAACATCCATATGGAGAACCTGCAAGGAAAAAATTAATTTCGATGTGTAGGGAATTAGAGGACTATTTAGGCATGGTGTTTCATAAGTTTCTGACTAATAAAACTGCAAAACAGAATTTAGATATTTATCTTAATTGGAATAAACTTAAACCTTGGGACCCATTTGCGCGTACTGAACCCGAGACCAAAGAGTTATCACCAATAAAAGTTAAATTAAATCATGAAGGTGTTAGTGGTAAAATATTATTGCAGCCGTATATACTACCTACAAAAGAAGAGTTCTCATCACCTGATGCTTTTAAGCGTGCTTCTGGTCCAGCTAATTGGAATCAGCAACAGGGTTTTTATATCTATAGAGCTGATAGAATGATACAAAGCGGTGGTTGGTGTGGAATAAGAACACGGGATGAACACACCAAATTATCCCGCATAGAACTAAATTTTTCTCCGATACTGGACAATGCATTTAAAATAAACGTTGCTAAAATGCGTGTTCAGTTACCTACCCAAGTTAAAGATGAGGTAGAACAAGCAATTAGACCAGCAGTCAGATTGGCAAGAGAACATTATGATGGTAAGAAAAAATCATCTTCAAATTCATCGGCGCAACCAAAACATTCACCACCACCAGATACAAATGTTTCAAATAAATCAACATCTTCTGGGTTTTCTGGTGCTCCTTATGGTTTAGAAACGCCTAAATTCTCATTTGATGAAATTGAGCAAAAAGCTATTGATATAGCCACTGAAACAGAAAAACCTATAATCATTCAACTATTCCAACGATTACGTAGGTCATTATTTGGCAGGGATAAGTAAGATGAATTATACAGAAACACTTGGTCTAGTTAGGTTGTTAGTAGCTGCCGGTATACCCTTAGATGATGCAGTGAATAATCCTGCTGTTCCTTCAGACTTACGTGATAGAGTTAGACAAACTTTACGAGAAGAAGAAACTATAATCCTGCAACCTGCAAGGATGGTTGTTGATGATGAGGAACATATAGAATGGTTAAATCAGCAAGATAGGTCAGAGTGGTACTACTGGCCTGCACTACGACAGTATTTGCTTACTAGAAAGGATGGTTGGTCTAATCCATCAGTACAATCCTTAGATAGAGAAACAGATAGAATATTAGGAAGACTTGCGCCCCCAAATAGCGAAATTTCATTTGATAAAAGAGGACTGGTTTTAGGTTTTGTACAAAGTGGAAAAACATCAAATTATACTGCATTGATTGCTAAAGCTGCGGATTCAGGATACAGATTGATAATTGTGCTCTCAGGAACTGATAACAGCCTTCGTCTACAAACCCAGCGTAGATTAAAAAGTGAGCTGGTAGGTAGTGTAAGAGGTATGGGTGTACCTTTACCTCCCTCCGGGAAGCAATGGTTTGAATTTACACGTGATGATTTAAATGGTGATTTCAGTCCAGGATTTGCTAATAATGCTGCGTTACAGGGACCACAGCCCGTACTACTTGTGATTAAAAAAAATGGTACAGTGCTTCGACGTTTGCTTCACTGGTTAGAAACAGCACCTGAAGAAGTAATGAGAACTATACCTTTAATGGTAATTGACGATGAAGCAGATTTAGCAAGTATTGATACCCGAGGAACCTCTCAGGCAGAGGACGAACCTCTGCCTGAGGACTATGAGGCACCTTCAATAATAAATGGGTTAATACGTAATTTGTTGAATCGATTTTACCTTAAGGTTTATGTTGCTTATACTGCAACGCCTTTTGCTAACGTTTTAATTCCTAACGACAATTATGATCCTAACGTCAGTGATGACCTTTATCCACGTAATTTCATAGTTGACTTGCCAAAACCGCATGGTTATTTTGGAGCTGAGGAATTGTTTGGACGTATGGATGAGGTTGCAGAAGAAACAGTAGATGGAATTGATGTTATAAGGCACATATCTGATGAAGATTTGAGTGCTTTACAGGAATACCAAGTTCCTTCTGTAATGGAAAAAGCCATTCTTAGTTTTGTTTTGTCTGGAGCAGCCAGAACACAAAGAAATCAAGGTGACTTTCCAGCAACAATGCTTGTCCATATTAGTCTAAGAATTTATGATCAGTTACAATTTCGAGACGCAGTCGAAAAAAAATTTACAGAACTTAGAGATGAATGGCGCTACGACAGAAATAAGGGAATTCATGATAGATTACAAAAACTTTGGCAGGAAGATTTCATTCCAGTTACTGAGCAGCAACATCCCGGTAAGGTTGTTGATTTTAATGAAATTAAGCCTCATATAAGTACATTTTTTGAATCCATACAAATAAGAACTATTAATAGTGCTACAGGTGATGTATTAGATTATGAAACTGAACGGAATTTAAAAGCCATAGCAATAGGAGGCAATAAACTTTCTAGAGGTTTGACTCTGGAGGGCTTATTAGTAAGCGTTTTTGTAAGAAGAAGTGTTCAGTATGATACATTAATGCAGATGGGAAGATGGTTTGGTTTTCGTGAAGGCTATGAAGACTTGACAAGAATTTATACCACACCAGAACTTGCCCAGTGGTTCAGTGATTTAGCTCAGGTTGAACACAGATTGCGTGAAGACATCCAAATTTTCGAGCAACAGCAACTTACCCCTCTCCAAGTAGGAATGAGGATTAAAACACATCCGACAATGCAGGTTACAAGTCCTCTTAAACGTAGATTTGCATCTGAAATAACAATTTCTGAGAGTTATAGTGAAAGAATAGAACAAACTATTAGATTCCCACTAAATAGACTTGATGACCTCGCATTGCTATCAGAAAAGAACTTAGTTACTGTAAAAGAGTTCCTTTATACGCTAGGAGAATATCAATTAGGTAATAAAGGTCCTGTATGGTCTGAAGTTCCTGCAGAAAGAATTCTTTATTTCTTAGAAAAATTTACTATTGATAACTCCTCTCGTAGTATATCTTTGCCATTAATACGATCTTATATCGAGAAACAATTAACAAACGGAGAATTGATAACGTGGACTGTTGCTATTTGTGGTCGTGATAAAGACGATGAGAATCTTGGCGAAATTGATTGGGGTATAAGTACCAGGATTAAGCAGATTAGCCGTACAAGATTTCTTGATACAGAATCAATTAAGGTCCTTAGAAGTCCTAGCGATGAAAAAATTGGATTATCTAATGATGAACTTAAAAAATTTAAGGAATTTACAAACGAAGGAGATAACGAAAGTAAAGCGGCAAGAAAGGCAAGATCACCAAAGAATGGTTTGCTTATGATATATCCGATTAGCAGATATTCAAGTCCTGCTAGCGTTGGTATAAGACGTGCACTCTATAACAATCTGGAAGACCCTCGAGTGAGAGATTTAATAGGTATTGCAATCTCATTTCCTCGTTCAAACCAGCCACAACCTGTTGAAGCTTATGTGACTGGAACTGTACCTTGGAGGCCTGTGGAATGATTTTTAATAATGAAGTTTGGAAAAAGCTAGAATTTGAATCACCTATAGGGGAGAAGATTACTGCTCGCTTATTGGTTCCTGAAATATCAAGAAAACTATATGCTGGTTTTGATTCAAATAAACAGCGTCACTTACTTATTCCTTTGGGAGAGAATGAAGAAGAATATTGCGATTCACAAAGTAGAGGTCTGTCTATAGTTACAAGGGATTTGGTAGTTCAAGGTTCTGAACCAAAAAAATATATTGATATTATCTGCCAAGATAATTCAGGGCATCTTATTTTTGATGTTATTGCAAGTGAAATTGCAGAAAAACTTGATAGTGGTGAGTCAAAAGAAGTATTAACTAATGTTATAAGCAAATGGCGTAGGTTTTGGGGACAGTCGCCTAAAGAAATATTAACCTATGAAGAGTTAATAGGACTTTTTGCTGAAATGTGGTTTTTATATTATTGGTTATTCCCCAGAACAGATAAAGTTGATGCCCTCAATAGATGGCGTGGTCCATTTTCAAGCCGACATGATTTTGAGTGGCAAGCCAATTCTGTTGAAGTAAAAGCAACAACAAATGTGCAAAGCAGAGTACACAAAATTCATAGTGTAGACCAATTGACTCCTCCTAAAAACGGGGCATTGTTTCTTTTTAGTTTACGTCTTCGTGAAGAGCAAGGAGCAGAAAATAACTTGCCGGACTTTATTAAGATATGCCAAGAAAAATTAAAATATAATATCGATGCTCTATCAAAATTTGAGAATAATCTAGCTGTTGCAGGATATTCCCCAGTTCATAATGATGAATATTCAAAATTTAAGTTTAGGGTTGTTGATGAGAAATTGTATAAAGTGACAAAAGGATTTCCTCGTATAATAAATGATTCATTTGTTCAGGGAATACCTCCCGGTGTAGGGACGATTGAATACATAATTAATCTTGATGGGTATGACCCTTTTTGTATTGCTAATTCTCCTACAGATAAAATTGAACTTTAGAGAAATATTACAAACTCCAACTTTCCAAAATAAATAAATTTTATGAAGTAAAATACAATATGTGCAAAGCACTGAATTCCCCCTCGTCGTCTTAAAGTAAGTAAAAACTTAGGAGAGCGTAGCGAACCGTTTAATGTTGCAGCCTGTCCCACAATTCGTAAGTTATAAATACTAGTTCTCGTCAGAAAAAACAA
>CAZRKD010000075.1:7158-8001 GCA_964600515.1 uncultured bacterium | reverse complement strand
TTACTTGCCGGCAATAGTGTCATTTTAAAGCCATCAAGTTTAACGCCTCTTATCGCGCAGTATATTGAAAAGCTTTTTGCCGAATCTGGCTTCCCCGAAAATGTTTTCAAAGTTATTACGACAAGTGGCGACAATGCATTTAGTATGATTGGCATGGAGGGCATTAAAAGCCTCACGTTTATTGGATCAACTGAGATTGGTAAAAAAGTTGCAGCTGAATGTGGGCGAAATCTCATTCCATGTGCAATGGAACTTGGGGGAAATAATCCCGCAATTGTAGCCGATGATGCAAATATTGAACTCGCAACGGGTGCCATTGCCATGACTGGCTTTGGTAATGGCGGCCAGACTTGTTCTGCATGTGGCCGTATCTATGTCGTGGAACACATCTATGATTCTTTTGTCGCGCGACTCATTGATCGAGTAAGAAATATTCAATGCGGAGATCCGCTTCTTTATACAACTTCAATGGGTGCAATAACTGATCCCAAGAGTTTTGAATTATTTGAAAAGGCTATTGAAGATGCGAAAGAAAAAGGCGCACACATTGCTCTTGGCGGCAAGAGAATAACCGTGAATGACAAAGGAAGTTTTTTTGAGCCGACAGTAATTACGAATGCGAGGGATGATATGATTGCCGTTAAATATGAACTCTTTGGCCCCATACTTCCCATTGTAAAAGTAAAAAATATCGAAGAAGCAATATACTTCGCCAATGATTCAGCATATGGACTTTCGGCATATGTATTTTCACAAGACAAAAAAAATGCACAAAATATTGCCGAACAGATTGAATCAGGAAATGGCGGGGATTGCGCGTACCCATGTAGAAGTTATCAATGT
>CAZRKD010000075.1:0-7148 GCA_964600515.1 uncultured bacterium | reverse complement strand
CGAACAGATTGAATCAGGTAATGTGATTATTAATGAAGGCTTTATTAATAATGCAATTCCTGACCTTCCCTGGGGCGGAGAAAAAGAGAGTGGCATGGGAAGAATTTATACGAAAGAGCATCTACGACAATTTTCGCATGCTTATCATATTCACTACGACGCGCTTCCCTTTGCCGTCTCGCAATTCTTCTGGGCACCGTATTCAAAAGCGATGTATAATAGAATCAAACGATACGCGCAGTTGTTTATTAGAAATGGGTTAGTAGAAAAATTTACTAGTTTTTTACGAGGTAATTAAGAAATTTTTATTTAAATCAATGCCGGTTCAATTTGATATATTTCTCCCGATTCATAATTCATATCAATTCGAAAGTTTTTAAGAAAGTTCATACCCAAAAGGCCAGAAACTCCTAATTTTGTGTCAAGATCATGGCAGGCTATCTGGAAATTCGGCAATTTAAATCCCAAGCATGCAAATGAAGATATCTTTATCATGTAACCTTCTGATCTGCCGACTGCACTATCAAGCAATGATTTACGAATACCATCTTGGCGGGCAGAATATCCTAAATAATCGATTATTTTTAGATCAACTAAAGTGATAGCTGCACCCGTATCTAAAATAAGAGAGAATTCATATAATTTATTCTGATTTTTAAAGGGCAAGGCGACTTTAACCGAAAAGAGTTCTCCTTGTTTATATAACTTGAACATCACTGATGGTCCATTTTCCAAATCCAAGGAAATTCTTAATAGTACCTGTATATTCTAAACGATCGGCAAAAAGATGTTCTTTTTTGAGTTTTGTTGTTACTTCTCCTACATCTCGACCATGTGCCACAACTACCCCACAGCGGACAGTCCCATCTTCATTATTATCAACTTCTACTAACGAAACCCACTGATCAGGATACTTTTTTTTGATTGCTTTCCAATCTATTTTTTTACTCATTGATTTTCCAAAATGCTTTTTATTAATAAACCATAGAATATACTTATCTTCAAGAATTGTCTAAGAAATTTCGGAATCATTTGCATAGGAAAAATTTCCTAAGCAAATACATAATATGAAAATTACTAAAAGACTTTTTTTCATATTTCGTTTCTCGAGTCTCGTTTCACACTAATTCGGCAGTTCATGTGTTACAACGTAATCTTCGAGCTGGCCTTCCATATAGGTATCAAGCGTCCAGTAGAGATCTGATTCATCAGCGCCGGGAAATGCATCTTGGGCATTTTTTGAAGCAGTTATTACGCGATGGCGTTCTTTATTTTTTGTTTCATCAATGACTTTTGTTTCTTTGGTTTCAGTGCCATCTTCTTCGATAGTTGTTATTTCAACTTTTACATTAACGTTATCAATGTCTTTGAGTACAGCAATAAATTCATCATATGACGTGAAATTTTCTCGAACCAGCGCATAGATTTCTGCATCATTCATATCTGCTAAGCTACCATCTTCAATAGTCGGATCTTTTTCTCGTAATTCATCTTCAATAACATCAATACCAGTGATAAATTTTCGTGTTTCTTTATTATCATCGGCATAATGGGGAAATATAAAGCCTGTCTTCTCATTATTTGGCTTATCATAAATACTATAATAACCTTCATCAAGGTATGCAGTGATGAGTACTGATTCGCATCTTATGACTGAACAGGTGAGAAAATCTTGTTTCGTTGTGAGATTAAAACATGAATCATTATCACACGATGGTGAAACAAGATGCTCTCGTGTCGGTGTGATACCCTCATCAGCAGGAGGGGTTGGGTTTGGAATTGTGTTGTCGCTCGGGGCTGTATCACAGACATCTCCTACACTATCACCATCACCGTCAGCTTGATTTTGATTAGCCTTTAATGGGCAGTTGTCACTCTCATCTTTAATGCCATCATTATCATCGTCGGTATCACTTGCATCAGGAGTTCCATCGTTATCGGTATCGGTCTTTGTGCCTTGTCCTCCGGTTTGCTGGCCAAGGTCGTCACCGCAGCTCAGCATAGAGAGACCGACGGTAATAAAGATAATTAATAATAGTTTTTTCATATATTCCTCCTACGAGTTATCCTCATTAAATAATCTATATTCCTCAGCTTGATCGACTAAGACTTGATAGAGATCAAATATTTTTGCAGCCGTAAGTACTTCATATCCTAAATCTTTAAATGATTGCAAAAATAATCCATGATTTTCGAATGCTTCTTTCGCATCTTCATAGAGTTCTTTATCGGTTAAAGCTTCTGAATCAAGACTCGCCTCTATCGAACGCGCAAGCATTTCGCGGCCACTTGAAAATGTATCCGGTTCGCCTTCTTCTGTTGCCGGAACTTTAATGGAATTAATAGCAATGAGCGAGCATGAAAGAAAATCCTGATTCGTAAATGTTGTTGTAAAACACGCATCGTTATTATAGTTAGGAATAATCTCATATGTCCGCGTAATTACACTTCCTGTCTTTACGGTATGCGTATCTCGAAACTTTGAATCGTAATTCGTAAATTCAACGTATTGATCGTAAATAAAATCATCCAAGAGTGTCTTAATTCCTTCGGTATCAATAATAGTAAATGAAGTAAGATCATTAATAAATCCCAGTGCATCTTCGTTATATTTTGTTACCGCATCATTCACGAGTTTTGAATCAGTTTTTTCTTTGTGATTGAGATTCAAGACTTCTCCTATAACTTCACGACCACTCAAGTATAGCGTCGTTGTTTCGATATTCTTTAATAGAGGTTCTTCAACTTTAGGTACTTCTTCAGTCGTCGCCGTTGGCACACTGATTACTGAACAGGCAATAAATGATACGGGATCAAAGAGTTTGGTGAAGCATTCATCGTTATTATAATTTGCAACTAATTCATAATTCCGGGAATATGAAGCAATGGTTTGGGTATCTTCTGTCCCACCATCGTCTGGAGGTGGAGGTAATTTATCCTCACCACAATTGATGATAAAAAGCGATAGACTGAATAAAATAAATAACTTATAGAATTTATACATGTTCATAACTCCATTCTTTTTACTCTACTAATTATTAATTAAGCAAAATCCATGCCAAATACCTGTTTTTTTTGTTGTAATAACGCACTGAAACAAAAGGACTTATTTTTTTCAGTTGTTTGGGTGCTTGACTTCACGTGAAAAAAATTCATAGTTTATTGTTTTTATATTAGAAGAAGGAGTAAGTATGAATAAAGCAAGTATTGGTATTATTGGCGGCAGTGGTCTTTATGAAATAGAGGGATTTCAACAGGCAGAAGAGGTTCCGATAGATACGCCCTTTGGAAAACCATCTGATAATTATGTTATCGGAGCATTTGGGGGTAAGAAAGTTGCATTTTTATCACGTCATGGAAGAGGGCATCGCATTGATCCATCAAATATTAATTACCGAGCAAATATATGGGGAATGAAAACACTAGGGGTTCAAAGAATCATATCGGTGAGTGCTGTGGGCAGTATGAAAGACGAGCTTGCCCCTGGTGCATTTGTTATCCCTGATCAATTTATCGATAGAACGACCAAACGTATTGCAACCTTTTTTTATGGAGAAGGAATTGTCGTCCATATTCCATTTGGTGATCCGATTTGTAAAACATTGATTGACTCTCTTTACGATGCTACGCGAGGAGTTGCGAGCACGGTTCAAAAAAATGGAATCTATCTTAATATGGAAGGCCCGCAATTTTCTACACGAGCTGAATCAAATACCTATAGATCGTGGGGAGTAGATGTTATTGGCATGACCAATCTTGCTGAGGCAAAACTCTCACGTGAGGCTGAAATATGCTATGCAACGCTTGCCCTTGTTACGGATTATGATTGTTGGCGAGAAGGCGAGGAAAATGTCAATGTAGAAAAAGTTTTAAGTACCATTCGTTCGAATGTTTCACGAGCAAAAGAAGTACTCAAAAAACTCATTCCCACATTAGCTGACGGTCAAACATGTAGCTGCCACGAAAGCCTTAAATATGGAATTCAGACACAGAAAGAATTAATAGATCCGAATATAAAAAAGAAGTTTAGTTTGTTGTTAGGAAAATATCTTAAATAAAAATCGGTCGAATTATTTGAAAAGTTAGTTTTGATTTTGTATAATTATTTTATCGATGGAATCCTTAGGTACACATTTAAAACGTGAACGTGAACTTCGTGATATTTCTCTCCATGACGTTGCTGAAGCAACAAAGATTAATCTTCGTTATATCGAGGCAATTGAAGCAGACCAATTTGAAGCACTTCCTGGAAAAACATTTGTTATTGGATTTTTAAAAAATTATGCAGGTTATATTGGCCTTGATGGAGATGAAGTGGTGACACGTTATTTAGACTTTGAAAATGCGACTGAAGTTGATTCCCCAAAAAAGACAAAAAAGGTAATAGAAGGTGAGAAAAAAAAGAGCATTGCGGGACCAGTTTTTATCATTATTCTTTTTCTTATTGCTGCTTCAATAATCTACTTTTTTTTTAATATGCGGTAGTACCTATGCAAAGTTTGCAAAGAGGTAAGCAATTTTTCATGAACTCGTGTAAATATCATAGATGTACCAAAAACCAATAATAAAATTATTCAATGATTGCTGAAGGTTATTAGTATTTATTTTTCTTCGAATTTTGGCACACATATTGTAATATATCTTAACTATGATGAAACATATTCCAATACTTTTTATTATTGGTTTTTTTCTCTCTACGACTCATAGCTTTGCACTGCCAAAAATTGCCATATTCTTTACTGAGCGAGGGGCCTTTTCTGAAGAAAATATAGAGAATATAAAAAAGGTTATGAATGCCACATTAAGTGAATTAGGGGCACGCTATGAACTCGTTCCCATTGAAGAAGTTGCATTTCGATTTGATGATGAATATGAATTTCCTGAATCGCAATTTCAACAAAAGAGATTTATCATTAGAATTTTTGCACGCCTTAGGCTCGATAGCCTTATCGTCGCAAAGCTTGTAACGGTCGGCGACAAAACAATAAGTAAACTCAAATTTATTCATAAAAGTGAAATTGAAAAGCTCGATTTTGATAAAGCAGAAGAATATGCGGAGTTTGCTACCGAAGAAACAGTCTCTCAAAAATCATTCTTTCTACCCATTTTTCAAAAAATACTTGGCAAAAAAGATACCCAAGGAGTTCATATAGCATCAATTGATCGAAGTCGGGAAGTGATGCCAAAACCAAAGGAAATAAATACTCCGCCCAAAGAAACGATTTTTGGAAAAAATTTAATAGCTCTCTACAGTGGTCAGATTGAAGCAAAAGAATTCAAAAAAGCACCGGAACGAACAGTTACTATTGCAAGTGCTTCTTCACTTGATGAGCTTTTTAGAAAAAATACACGTACAGAAACAGTGCAAACAGAAAACAAAGAGAAAGAAAATTCAACATGGAAGAAGTCATACTGGCCAATTACCATTGTTGGTTCAGTGGTTGCAGGAAGTATTTCAGCATATGCGGCATATTATTATATGAATAATGATGAACATTACGAGACCGTAACTATACGGGGGGTACCATGAAACAAAGAATGTACATCATTATTTTCATCTTACTCACACTCACATCACTCATGTCATGTGGAAATGGGAATTTGGGTAATAAAGATTTTTTCATCACGGGCCCCGATGATTCAGAAAATTATATGGCTCTTGTGCTTCTCATTAAAGATGATGGCAATATTGAGGCGACGGAACCAAACGCGCTCGTTCCTGCACAAACATTTGAACTTTTATATACTGATATTCCTCCTGAATATCGGGTTACGGTTTTGTATTATGCAAATGCTGATCTTATGGGCAAAAAATTATTTGAGGTTTCACCGACTGAATATTTTGGCTCAGAATTTATTGTTGAGCCACGGATGTATTCTGATTCTTCACTGAAAGACGATGGAACTGAAAGCTCTGGAGCATATGTTCCTGCCGAGCTCTCAGGCTATCTTAAGTTTTTAAGTAAACATATTAAATTTGTCGATGAAAATAGCGATGACGTGATTACAACTGAAGCACCAGAACTTGAGTTTGTGTATCCCTATCCCGAAACCTCACTTTCACGAGCGACAACCGAGCTTACCTTACGCGGAAAGAATTTCTTTGAGGGAATAAAAATCGAAATATATGGGATAACAATTCAAGAAGTCGTGAGATACGATAACGAATTTGTACGTGTAATTTTCCGTGATCCCCTCGGTGATGCCATTGATAATCTTCCGCTCATTCTAATTATGCAAAATCCACAAAGTGCAAGTGTGAGCTATCAGATTCAATAAAATCACCCTTGACTTTAGAGAGGTGAATCACGATAATTAACAATATTGTTAACTTACGTGATTTACCTCTATGTTTGAAAAATTTGAAAAACTTAAGAATTCGAAGTTGTCGATTTTTAAAATAGAAGATCTTTCAATTCTTTTGAAAGTTACAGAAAGCAGTGCTCGTGTTATTGCAAATCGGATGATAAAAGAGGGAATTCTCATGCGATTTAAGCGAGATCTCTATGGATTACGAGAAAAAGAACCTTCTTATTTTCTCCTTGCTAACCTTTTAGTAGAACCTTCGTATATTTCCTTTGAATCTGCCTTGAATTATTGGGGAATTACTTCGCAAATCTCCAATGCTATTACTTCTGCAGCGAGAAGAAGCAAAAAGATGATTGTTATGGACAAGGAGTTTAGCTATTCAGTGATACCTCGGGAGTTTTACTATCTAGGAATAGAACGTGAAGAAGGGTTTTCTATTGCAAATCCGGTGAAAGCAATGCTCGATATGTGTTACTTTAAGGGTTTAGGAAAGCGAAGCATTTCTTTTGATGATTTGTATTATGATAAATTAGATAAAAAACGATTACTATCGTATAGTAAATATTACCCTAAAAAAACAAAAGAGATACTACGAGGGATTCTTTAAATGGACTTAACACGTTTTGATTTTGTGCGCTTATCACAAGAATGGAAGATCGATAAACTGCATATTGCTCGTGAATATCTTCAGTTAGAGGTTTTGCGTTTACTCTCCGAATCTCCACTTAAAAAAAATATTTGTTTTAAAGGTGGAACTGCTATTCACATACTGTTCAACATGGATCGATACTCAGAGGATCTGGATTTTTCGTTGTCGAGTCCCATTACTCCCGAAGAAG
>CAZRKD010000074.1:0-8110 GCA_964600515.1 uncultured bacterium | reverse complement strand
CCGCATTGTAGTATTTGTCCGATTGAAAAATACTGCAATAAAATTGGCGTACACATTTCCCGATGAAATTTCTAAAAAAGATTGGTCGGGGCGAGAGGATTTGAACCTCCGACCACTTACACCCCATGCAAGTGCCCTACCAGGCTGGGCCACGCCCCGAAGATTACACATATATAACTATAAATTTTATATAAGAATAGCAAGTACAATGCTTTCCTGTTGATAGATTCACCTATTTTCTCACATACTATTCCTATTATTACTAAAAAAACTGAACAACAAATTGAAATTATTACATTTATTTAGAAATAACATTTATCAACAGCTGTTGATAAATACATATTAATACTGTGGATTTTGTGACGAAAGGGGAGGTAAAGAACCTGTTACTGAACGAAGATTAGAAGCTACAACAAGGCCTTTACAGACATCTCCTTTTGGTGTTTCGAACTCAATTTGAAGATTTTCTTTTTGCTTGGTATCCATAAGAGCATAGAGCTTCAACGAGTCGCCAGAGCCTTTAAGTTCAGCCGTAAGTCCAAGTACATTTTGCTTTGTATCTTTTTCACTTTCCACTGAAACCGATTTATAATACATGTCGGTTCCTCGTCTTCGTTTAGGGTTCAAAACGGTTTCATGAGAAAGATGTTCATTAACTAAGGCAAATACATCATCGTAACCTTCATTAGAACCGGGCAAACTTTCTTTGAGTCTCATATTTGCTTTGAGACTCTTCAAAATATTTTGCCTTTGCGGGTCGGTAGGCTCTTTATCGATTATTACCTGCTCGGCGCTTACCCATTCACGTGCATCAAATTTGATTTCAAGAACTGGAAGAAATGTGCCCTTATTTTTATCAAGAAGGCGGCGGGTTTGACTTGAAATCTTAACAGCTACATCATTAACCGTCGACGAGCGACTCGGTGAACTACAGGAAAGAGAAGATGCTGTATATGTAGAGCCAGAAATATCTTTAAAAAGTTTTTCCTGCTGAGATCCAGCTGCCGGCGCTGGAATTTTACGATTATCCCCACTTTGCTTGCATCCAATACCAATACAAACGAGTATTCCTATAAAAAGTATATTTTTCATACGCATAATACTACTCCCACATTAATAAATATGCAAAGCATGTGCCAATTGTCTTATTTTATTGAAACCTATTGTTATTATTACATATTTTACTATCAGTGTTCTTATGTTCATAGCAAAATGCCCTTTTTTTGTCGCACTTTTTTAGATTACCTATGAAAAATATACTCATCTCGCTCCTGGCAACAATGTTTTGATTATCTCCTGCGCTCGTATCAATTGAATACTCTACTTTCGTTACTCCGCGCTTATAAAGCTCTTCAAGTAAAACATTTATTTCGTAATCGGATAGTTCATTTTTTACATTTCCACCATCAAAAAAAATAGAGTAAGAGATGGCGTCGCTTAAATTAATTGTTGATTCTGTAGCTTGCGTTTCATCCCCACTTTCTTCGGTCAAAGTATCTTCGAGTTTACAACCGAAGAACGACAGAAATACGCAGATCATAATTATGAGAACATGTTTTTTCATTCTTCCCCTCCACTATTAATATAGCACATTTTTTAACATAATGCAAATGATTTACATCGCATTTTATATAAATACTTAACTTATTGATATATATATATTTTAAAAAATAGTTTAGATATCGCAGATAAGATGAACTCGTAATGTTTATGCATTTTAATCAATTCTAAAATGGCATCCAACGCTTCTCTTATTAAGCAGTGCTGCTTTTATAACTAATTGCGAAACTCTCGACATATTTCGTAATCCAATTAATGAATCACTTAAAAGCCCATCTTTATAAAATCTTTCAATTTCGCGATTGAACTCATTCAAGAGTTCTGAAGAACGTAAGAGTCTTTTTTCACTTCTCGTGAGTCCCACATAATTCCACATGGTTTGTTTAATCATGTTCATGTCTTGATATATTAACGATGGATCAACGGGTTCTTGTCCTAATCTCCATGGCGAGACTTTTGGGAAAGTGTAGGTTTTTTTTTGTAATTTCTCTTCAATAGAATTACCGCAATCGATTCCAAAAACTAATCCTTCGAGAAGCGACGTACTCGCCAATCGATTAGCACCATGAAGGCCATTACACGCAACTTCCCCAATTGCACTTAAGCCTCGAATTGTTGTTTCCCCGGAAAGAGAAACAAATATTCCTCCGCATAAATAGTGTGCTGAGGGAACAACGGGAATTGGTTCTTTCGTAATGTCTATGCCTTCTTTTTTACAGGTAGTATAAATCTGGGGAAAATGTGTTTTAATCCACGAGCTTTTTTTAAATGATATATCGAGATACACACACTCGCTATTTTCTTTGAGCATCTCGCTATGAATTGCCTGCGAAACAATATCACGCGGAGCAAGTTCGAGAAGCTTGTGATACGAATGCATAAAGGCATGTCCATTTTTAGTAATGAGCTTTGCACCTTGGCCTCGTAATGCTTCTGAAATTAAAAATCGATTAGTACTATGAGCACTATAAAGCGTTGTTGGATGGAATTGGATATACTCTAAATTAATGATACGCGCTCCGGCTCGATGAGCCATAGCAATCCCATCACCGCGAGCGCCTTTTGGATTTGTTGTATGCAAATAGAGTTGCCCAAGCCCGCCAGTTGCAAGAATTGATTCTTTTGCAAAAATAGTTTCTACGTTTCCTGTTATTTGGTTAAAGACATATGCGCCAATACAAGTTGAAGGTTTATACCGATCTTCGGGCAGAAGAGAGTGGTGCGAGAGCGTAAGAATATCAATCGCCGTTTTATTCGTAGAAAATATGACATTTTTGAATTTCTTAATATATCGAAGAAGGGCTAATTCAATACTTTTACCTGTATAATCTTTTGAATGAAGAACACGAAATTCAGAATGCGCTCCTTCACGTCCTAAATCATACTGGCCTCTATGTCGATCAAAGGGAACGCGCACTTTTTTTATGAGCATCTCTTCAATATATTCTGGGCCTTTTTCAATGAGCCTATCGACTGCTTTGGTATTAACAATGCCAGCACCTGCAGAAATAATATCTTCTTTAAATGATTCTAATGATTCATGTGGATCTTTATAGGCTATCCCACCTTGTGCATATAACGTATTTGACTCTTCAGCGTCTTGTGCTCGTGTAATAATCATTATATTACGTTTACGCTCGGCAAGAGTAATTGCCGCTGAAAGCCCTGCGATTCCAGAGCCTATGATGAGTACATCTACTTTCATAAATATTTGCTTATGTAATTATGTGTGATATATAAATTACTAAAATATTTCAACGACAATCAGAGGTAACCAATGTCAGAATTTACACATCTTCATCTTCATACTCAATATAGCCTTATCGATGGAGCAACGCGAATGACTGAACTTATGGGCACAATAAAAGCCTATAATATGAAAGCTGTTGCTATAACTGATCACGGCAATATGTTTGGAGCAATTGATTTTTATAAGCGAGCAAAAGAAGCGGGGATTAAACCAATTATTGGATGCGAAATGTATATTGCTCCATTGGGTAGAAAAGATCGTTCAAAAAGATTTTCGTATCATCTTACTGTTTTAGCAAAGAATAATGTTGGCTATAAAAATCTCATGTATCTGGTGAGTATCGCAAACTTAGAGGGCTTTTACTATAACCCTCGTATTGACATGGAGCTATTGCGCGAGCATTCAGAAGGGCTGATGGCGTTTTCAGGATGCCTTGCCGCCGAGATTCCACGAAAAATTGTGAGCCGCGAGTATGAAGCTGCAAAAAAGGCAGCACTTCTATACATCGATATTTTTGGCAAAGAAAATTTTTATCTTGAGGTAATGAACAATCAAATTCCTGATCAAGATATCGTGAATGAAGGATTAATGCACATACAGGCTGATCTTGGCTTGCCATTTGTTGGAACGAATGATTGTCATTATAAAGATCGGATCGATGCAAAGGCACAAGAAATCCTCATGTGTATTCAAACACAAAAAACCCTCGCTGATAAAGATCGTTTAAAACATGACGTTGATTCATTTTATATTAAGACTCCCGAGCAAATGAAAGAGGATCTCGCCAAATTTCCCGGAGCTTATGAGAACACCGAAACAATCTCACGTATGTGTAATGTTGAGATTGAATTAGGAAAAACCTATTTACCTGATTTTAAAATCGATGAACTCATTCCCAAAGAAGATTATTTGCGGCGCATTACATTCGAGGGATTACAGAGGCGTTTTCTCGAAGATGGTATAGGGGATGCGGAAATACAGAGTAAGTATACGCATAGGCTTAATAAAGAACTCGATGTCATCAATGCAATGGGATTTGCAGGATATTTTTTAATTGTATGGGATTTTATTAAATACGCAAAAGACAAAAAAATTCCCGTTGGCCCAGGGCGCGGCTCAGGAGCAGGAAGCCTTGTAGCTTATTCATTGGGAATTACGAATATTAACCCGATTAAACACAATTTACTTTTCGAACGATTTTTAAATCCAGAACGAATTTCAATGCCAGACTTTGATATTGATTTTTGCATGAACCGCCGAGACGAAGTTATTAAATATGTTGTAGAAAAATATGGAAAACTAAACGTCGCTCAGATTATCACGTATTCAACGCTCAAGGCTCGTGGAGTCATTCGCGATGTCGGCCGGGTGATGGGTCTTCCCTATGCTGATGTTGATCGTGTTGCAAAGCTTGTACCTGAAGTTCTTGATATTTCCCTCGAAGAGGCAATTCGTATTGAGCCGGAGTTAAAAAAGATGAAAGAAACTCCCGGCGTATACAAGCAGCTTCTCGATTATGCAGAAACGCTCGAAGGCTTGAATAGGCAAGCAGGAATTCACGCAGCTGGCATAGTTATTTCAGATAAACCAATTTGGGAATACACGCCCATTCATCGAGGTAACAATGGAGAAATTGTTACTCAATATGCAAAAGATGAAGTTGAACAAGTAGGGCTTATAAAGTTTGATTTCTTAGGCTTACGAACATTGACGGTTATTGCAGAAACAGAACGCCTTATTACAAAATATCAAGATCCAAATTTTACGATTGAAAAAATTTCTCTCGAAGATAAGAAAACATATGAAACACTCGCAAGCGGTCGAACTACCGGAGTATTTCAATTAGAAAGCGCGGGGCTCCAAGAACTTATTCGAAAAATCAAACCCGATTGTTTTGAAGATGTTGTTGCTGCTGTTGCGCTTTATCGTCCAGGCCCTCTGGGTAGCGGGATGGTCGAAGATTTTTGGAAGCGAAAGCACAAGCTTGTTGAGATAAAATATCCTCATCCACTTTTAGCTAAGACACTAACCGAAACTTACGGAGTCATTGTTTATCAAGAGCAGGTAATGAAGATTGCCGCTGATCTTGCGGGATTTAGTCTCGGGCAAGCAGATATTTTACGGCGTGCAATGGGAAAGAAAAAGCCCGAGGAAATGGCAAAGTTAAAACAAACATTTATTAAAGGCGCGTGGGAACGCAATAAAATAAAAGAAGCTGAAGCAGTAAAGATTTTTGATCTCATGGAATATTTTGCAGGTTACGGATTCAATAAATCACATTCAGCTGCATATGCTCTTATCTCCTATCAAACAGCGTTTCTCAAAACATATTTTCCTGAATACTTCATGGCTGCGATTTTAACATCAGAAAAAGATAACCTCGATAAAATATCAAAATATTTATCTGAATGTTCTGATATGGGAATTGAACTTTTACCACCTGATAGTAATACAAGTGAACTTGAATTTACTGTTGAAGAGAAAAAAATTCGCTACGGCTTTAGTTCAATAAAAAACGTTGGTGATGCAGCAGGAAATATTATTATTGAAGACCGACGCAAGAATGGTCCATTCAAGGATTTCAATGATTTTTGTTCGCGTGTAGATTTAGGTAAAGTAAATAAGCGAGTCATTGAAAGTTTGATCAAAACAGGTGCGTTTGATTTTACTAAACATACGCGAGCGGTGCTCATGAGTGTTCTTGATGAAGCGATGGGCGTAGGATCAAATCTCCAAAAAGAACGAGATAGCTCACAGCTCTCGCTTTTTACTGAAGAAATGGAAACAACGTCGGGCTTTTTCACGGTGAATATTCCTGATATTCCTGAATATGATGAAAAGACAATCGCAACTAATGAAAAAGAACTCCTCGGTTATTATTTTACTGTTCATCCAATCGCAAAATATAAAAATATCATTGGATCGCTTTCAAAAGATTTTATTCAAAATATAAAAGCATATCCTGATGGAAAAAACGTTCTTCTTGCTGGGATTTCATCGAACTTCAAAGCAAAGCTTACAAAAAAAGGCGCGAAGATGGCATTCATGAATCTTGAGGATGGAACAGATTACATTGAAGTTATTATCTTTCCAAAAACCTATGAAATTTATGCCGACATTCTTATGAATGAAGAACTTTATTTTATTAAAGGCCATGTTTCGAAAGAAGGAGAGAATGCAAGGCTTGTTGCCGGGGAGATTAAGACATTGAACGAATGTTTTTTGAGTGTCAAAAATATTTCTATCGAGCTTGCAAGCGAAAACTCAAATAAAGAAAAAATGGAAAAATTAAAACATATGCTCGGGGAGATCAAAGGCAACGTTCCATTGCATCTTCTTGTTGCAGTTCCAAATATTGGCAAAGCCAAAGTAAAAATCCCCAATCAGGGAATTAATCTTGATGAAACAACATATTTTAATCTCGAAAAAATCTGCGGCAGCGGAAGTATTAGATTTACGATATAATTCTAAGATTTGGAATACGGGAAAATTCTTTTATATTCCTTGTTGCAACGGGAATTTTGTAGCTTATTGCAATTCCTGCAATCATTATATCTCGAATACCAATTAATGATCCCTTCTTTCTGAGATGAATATAGATTTTTCTCGCTTCGAATGCACTCGAATCATTAAAGTTAAAAAGACTAAAGCCTGAAAGACAATCTTCTATCGCTTGTGATTCTTTTGTACTACGTATGCCACAGAGGAGCTCAAATTTATTAATAAAACTTGTACAGGGATCATATTGAGTTATGAGCGTTTCAAATGTTTTTGCTCCGTCTTCTGCATCTCGTAAGTAGTCAATAATAATATCAGTATCAATTAAGACTCTATTTTCCATGTATTTCTTAATTCTTTCCGGACCTTCTGTACTCGTTTAGCGTATTTTTTCCCCAGTGCTCCACGGACTGAAAGCATTTTTTGTCTTAGGACATCTCTCTTTTGATAAAATATCTCTTTTTGCTCAAGGTAGTTGATTATAGCCATTCGAATAATTTCAGCCATTCCAATGCGTTTCCTTTTCTTTTTACTTTCCTTGTAAGATAATTCTAAAAGAATACCCTTAAGCTTTTCTTCAAGATATATAGTAGTTCTTTCCATATACTTAACTATAGCAAATATATGTCTATATGTCAATAGAGGCACTTGAGAGTTTGACAAATTGAAGGTATACGTATTCTTGTAATTAAATATGTCATATGAAGATCATTCAACTTACTGATATTCACATAGGAAGAGAAAATGAAAGATTAAAAAATATCAATCGAGATCCGCGGGAAAATTTTTCTCGAATTATCGATGAAATAAAAAAGAGAGATTTTGATTATCTCATTCTTACCGGTGATTCGTGCCTCGATAAAACGTATGAAACAGCGATGTATCTTTGGGTAAAAACTACACTCGATTCGCTCTCTAAACCTTATTTTGTGATTCCCGGAAATCATGATGATCCTCGTATTCTTGCGGAAGTTTTTGGTTCAGAAGACAAACTCAAAAATAATGCTCTTTATTGGGATAAAATTATTAACGATGAGCAGGTGATTTTTCTTGATTCATCTTTATATATTGTTTCTGAAGAGCAATTACAATGGCTTGATAAAATTATTTCCGAGTTACCGCACAATCGAGTATTCATTTTCATGCATCATCCGCCGTGTTATGTAGGCTCGCTGCACATGGATACGAATTACCCATTACGAGAACGCGATCAATTTTTGAGTTTACTCTTGCGACATCAAAAAACATGCTACATTTTTACCGGGCATTATCATTGCGAAAAAACAATTATTCAAAAAAATG
>CAZRKD010000073.1:0-8144 GCA_964600515.1 uncultured bacterium | reverse complement strand
CAACGATGACTCGTTTAATCCATTTTTGACCGGAAGCTTTTTTTGCCGCAAGTTCAGTAATACGAAGCCCAACATCTTTACTTCCCGTAAAAGCAATAAGCCTTGTTTTTGGATGAGTAACAAGATAATCTCCAACGTCGGCGCCAGATCCGGGAACGTAATTGACGACGCCAGCCGGAAGACCACACTGCTCTAGAAGTTCAACGAATTTATAGGCAATAATCGGTGTTTCACTTGAGGGTTTTAAGACAACCGTATTTCCTGTAACGAAAGCCGCGCTCGTCATTCCCACTAGAATTGCTAACGGAAAATTCCATGGAGGAATAACAAGGCAAACGCCCAGGGGAATATACACACATTCATTTTTTTCTTGAGGGTAGGGGATGAGTGGAGAGCCTTTGCTATAAAGAATTGCCTCATGGCCATAGAAGTTTAAAAAATCAATTGCTTCAGCAACATCAGCATCAGCTTCAGTCCAATTTTTTCCAATTTCATAGATCATCCATGCAGCAAACTCAGATCGTCGTTCAGTTAAGAGCTTTGCAGCTTTAAAGCAAAAATCAGCTCGACTTGCCGGCGTTGTACTTTTCCAAAGAGCACACGAGGTAAATACATTATATGCAGCTTCAATTGCATGCTCTGCCTCAGTCTGAGAAGCCCTAGAGACGTATCCAACAATTTGATCGCTATTTGATGGATTAATCGAAGTGATTTTTTGATTTGTTGTAATATGTTCACCATTGATAATTAATGGATATGTTTTTCCAAATTCGTGTTGAACTTTTTCTAAAGCTTCACGCATTTTTTTTTGATTCTCTGGTTTTGAAAAATCGGTTATAATTGTGTTTTTAAATGTTTCCATAAATTTTATTATTTTTTAATTATTGTTGTTATTCCATTCATATAGGGCTCTAAAACTTTTGGTATATTCACACTGCCATCTTTATTTTGGTTGAGTTCCAGAAGTGGAATCAAAATTCGCGGAGATGCGATTGCCGTGTTATTGAGTGTGTGGACAAAATGAATTTTGCCAGCGTCATCTTTATAGCGAATATTTGAGCGACGTGCTTGAAATTCATGAAGCGTAGAACAGGAATGCGTTTCTGAATATACATTTCGGCTCGGCATCCATGACTCGATCTCGTGTTTTTTTACTTGGCCCAAACCTGTTTCAGCCCCACACGCAAGGGCGACGCGATAGGGGATTTCAAGCTTTTGAAGTATTTCTTCAGAATTTGCAAGAAGGAGCTCATGCATCTTTTCCGATAAAGCCATATCATTTTCGCACATAATAACCTGTTCGACCTTTTGGAATTGATGAACACGATACACCCCTTTGGTATCTTTACCATAGGTTCCTGCTTCTCGGCGAAAACACGTTGAAAGGCTAACGAGTTTTTTTGGCAGATCTTTTTTTTCTAAAATTTCATTTCTGTAATAGGAAACAAGCGATACCTCACTTGTGCCAATAAGATTAAGGCCATCTTTTTCGATGATGTAGGTGTCTTCTTTTCCGAGTGGAAAAAAACCAGTCCCAATCATAGCTTCATCGCGGACAAGCACGGGAATTGAAAAAGGGGCAAAGCCTTTTGAAATAACGGTATCAAGAGCAAATCGTGTTATGGCATTTTCAAGCAAAGCGCCTTCATTTTTTAAAATATAACTCCGCGAGCCTGCAAACTTGGCAGCTCGAGGGATATCAATAATATCAAGAAATGTACCCAGTTCATCATGCGATTTTGGTGTAAAATCAAAGTGAGGAATTGTACCCCACTTGCGGATTTCGATATTATCTCGTTCATCTTTTCCTTCGGGAATTCCATCAAGCGGAGGATTTGGAACCAAGAGAAGAAGTTCGCCAAGTTCAGTCTCAAGAGTAAGAAGCTCGGTTTCACGAATGCTCAGTACTTCTTTTAATTCCTTGCCTCTACGAATTGCTTCTTCTTTTTCTCTATTTGAAAGCTTTGGCAGAGATTTTGCATTTTGATTCCGTTCGGCTCGCAACGTTTCAACCATATGAAGCAGTTCACGCTTTTCGTCATCGAGTGAAATAATGCGATCAAGATCGATCGCAATGCCTTTAATACGTGCACCGTTTTTAATTTTGTCTAGATTAGTACGAATAAAATGTATATCTAACATAAAATACTCCTTAAGAAAGTATCGTAGACATGAAGCATATTTCTTTCAAGCATATTGTATATCTTATAATCATTTCTCTTACGAGTGTCATGTCATATGCTTTTACGAACCAAATCGTTGCTCGAATAGATAGGAAAATACTTACAGCATATGATGTACGGCTTCATGTTGCAATCTCGTATGTGCTGATGCGTGAGAAAATTGCTTCATTAGATTTTATTGATAATTATTCATATTCACCCGAGCATCTTGGTTCGAGTATCAATACCTATCTTGTCTATCAAGATGCAGTAAAATTGCGGCTCGTGAAAAAAATTACACACGGGGTGTTACAAAACTATGTTAAAGATTTTCATAAGAAATTTATATCGAGTGAGATGCAGACAGCCTTTTATAAAAAACTAGGGTCCAATGAAAAAGCACTTAAAGATATTTTACATGAACTCTATACTGCGCGAAATTATTTTTTAGAAATATATCGTATTGATATTTTGAAAACGCTCGATGTTGATTCACAAAAAAAGATTGCGGACATTTATTTGAGCCTACGAAAAAAATATATCGTTACCTATCCAACTCAAAAGATGGCACATGGATAAAAATACTATCACTATTACTACTATGCAAAGTGAAGATATTGATTTGGTGTATGCAATAGAACGAGAGGCCAATAAAAATCCATGGACAAAAGAAAATTTTATCTCAAGCCTTAGATATCAAAATATACACAGTCTTGTACTACGATCTCATAATGAGATACGGGGGTTTATTATTTTTTCTATTATTTCTGATGAGCTTACTATCTTAAACATTGCTATTGCATATAATTCCCAAGGAATGGGATTGGGGCAGATACTTTTTTCATATGCACATACCTATGCGATTGATCACGGGGTACGAACTGCATATCTTGAAGTAAGTAATCGAAACAAAAGAGCAATACATTTTTATACCAAAGAAGGCTATAGTATATGTGGACAAAGGCCAAAATATTATGCTAATGGAGATGATGCTTTATTAATGAGGCGCATATTATGAATAGGTTAAAAAAAGAACCACAGTGTATAAATTGTGTGTGTGATTTTGATTTTCTTTTTAAATCACTCCATGAAAAGGAGTTGTTAAAACTTGCCGATCATAAGCACACACGAACGTATCAAAAAGGCGAGATTCTTTTTTATGAAGCAATGGAACCATTTGGGGTTTACTGTATTGCTTCAGGTTTAGTGAAACTCTATAAGACCGACACCAATGGAAAACAGACCATACTTCGAATTGCAAAAAAAGGCACACTCTTAGAACTTCGAGCCGTATTATCGAATCAAAATAATTCATCGACAGGCGAAGTACTTTCTGAGGGAGAAGTTTGCTTCATTGATCGCAATACTATTTATGCATTAGTTCAAAGAAATGCGAGCTTGTCTTCGGATATAATGAAAAATCTCTGCGAGCAAATCAGTGTCTATGAAGATAAAATTCACTCACTTGCCAAAGACTCAGTACGTGAACGGCTTGCGAGATTATTGCTCGATCTCAAGAAAAATTTTAATAACAAAATGAAACGAGAAACTTCGAGTATTGAAGTAGATCTCTCACGTGAAGAAATGGCACAATTAATCGGTACTGCAACTGAAACCCTTATTCGATTTCTATCGGAATTTAAGTCTGATAAACTCATTGCTGTCGATGGCCGCAGAATAGATATCCTTGATGAACAAAAGTTGAATGCGCTTGCCGGAAACCTACCGATGCTTTATTAGACTACTTCTGTAAAATTTGACATTTCTTCATTTCTATTATACATGACAATAATCCTTTTAACTAGATCCGGTGAGGTCTAGAAGGGTTTCTAACGTTTTACGTAGTATAAGGAATTCATTATGAATGCATTAAACCGCAAGCAATTTTTATCTCAAGAAGTGTATTTAACATTTGATGATTTTTTGTTAGTTCCTCAATTTTCAGAGGTGCTTCCAAAAAATGTTAGCGTCGAAACAAGGCTTACTCAAACACTTAATTTATCAATTCCGGTGATAGGCTCAGCTATGGATACGGTTACTGAATCAAAGATGGCAATAGCACTTGCCCAAAATGGCGGTCTTGGCATTATTCATACAAATATGAGTAGTGAATTACAGACTGGCGAAGTTAAAAAAGTAAAAAATAAAAATTCAAAACTTTTGGTTGGAGCTGCAATTGGTGCTACAAATGATTTTTTAGATCGTGCTCTTGCACTTGCGGATGCCGGCGTTGATACACTTGCAATAGATACTGCTCATGGCCATTCGAAAAATGTTCTCGATGCAATTACAACAATAAAAAAGAAATTAAATATTCCACTTATTGCAGGCAATGTTGCAACAGGCGAAGGAGCACGTGCAATTTACGAAGCGGGTGCTGAAGTTGTGAAAGTTGGTATTGGTCCTGGATCAATTTGTACTACACGAATTGTATCGGGAGTTGGTGTTCCACAAGCATTTGCTATTGCAGAAGCTGCTGAAAGCTTAGAAGGAAAAAATATTACGATCATTGCTGATGGTGGAATTCGCTATGCTGGAGATATTGCTAAAGCACTAGCATTAGGTGCTCATGCGGTTATGCTGGGTTCGCTCTTAGCGGGAACACATGAATCTCCAGGAAAAGAAATTAACTTTAAAGGAAGAAAATTTAAATCATATCGCGGAATGGGAAGCATTGGCGCAATGGAACGTGGGAGTGCTGATCGCTATTTTCAAGATAGCCAAAGTGATCCAGAAAAATTTGTTCCCGAAGGAGTTGAGGGAATGGTGCCGTATTCGGGCAAAGTAGAAGATGTTCTCTTCCAACTTGTCGGCGGCTTACGAAGTTCCATGGGATATACAGGCTCTAAAGATTTAGCAACGTTTCAAAAACGTGCGAAATTTATTCGTCTTACTGAATCGAGCATCCGTGAAAGTCATCCTCATGATATTTATGGAGTCAATAGCGGAGAATGAGACTTTAAAGCATATATTTTGTGTTATGCCATGTACTTTTTCTGTCGTTTTCTTGGTCCTCACCTTTTTCTCACTTGTTCAATAGCTTTTATCTGCATAGAGTTCTCCTAAAAGAGTGTTCTTAGCTCAAAGTTGGGCACACCTTAGCGTTAAATACGGGTAATTGCAAGCTCATTATTTATATTGACATTTATTTTGTGTCGTGTTATACAATAATTAATGGATGAAAAGACTCTATACTATAATTTTCAGTTTGCTTTTAATACCCAGCGGATTTTCTCTAGAAAAAAGAACGGGGACGAATTATGAGAAATACACTCTGCTTAATACAGTACGTTTACGAATCCTTGCAGAAATTCTCCTTGAGTACCCAATTTCAGTAATTCCAGCTAAGAAACAGGGGCGCTCATTTTTTGAAAGAGTTGCTCTTTCAGAAGATGAAGGCAAACGCCTCGTGAGTTTTTTAAAATCATCGAAAGAAGCACGAGGCAGTAGCGAACTTCTCGAAGGTTATCTCAAAGATAAGAAAGAAAGCGATTTACCGGCACATCTTATAATCAAGGAACTACCTCCGCTGTATCAACCAAGACTAGGAAGTAACGATCAGAAATTCTTTTCGAAACTACAAACACTCATAAGTGAAATTGAGAAAGCTCCGCAAACAATAAGATCCGACAATAAGCTCGAGAATATTATCCCCCTTATAAAATACACGACCCTTCCCGAACTCATCGATCCTATTGCCTTTAACTTCTATGATATTGAAACAAAGAATATAAAAGAAGCGCCGAAGCCGAAAAGCTATATGATTCCTAAGAATACTCAAAAGAGTATAACATCATTTCTCGATAGCATATATAAAGACGATAGCGAACGATACACGACACTTAAAAAGATTACGAATATCCCTCTTCTTTTCATTGAACGAAGTCTTTTGTACTACCCTTATAATCTTGCGGAAAATAAAGTCATGTATGTACAAACAGAACACATGAATGAGCTCTTAAATAATCGATCAATCGATGAAGTATGTATTGAAAAAGTATATACGGGTAATGGACATTCGTATGATGCATTTCTCATTCCTGCATATATACAAGACACACAAGCTTTTGCAGCTACATGGATTTATTTACAATATGAAGCGCTCAATGGGGAAGATAAAATCCATAAAGAAAAGACATCATTTGATGGAAACGCCAAAACAATCGATTCATTACTGGTAGAACTCAACAAAGAATTAAATAGTCATTCCATCTACATTTCGTATAAGATTTGCTCATATACCGGTAAAATAAGGCTCGCGAGCAAAGGATACTACTCGTTCTTTAATATACATACGGGGAAATATCAAGATGTATACACCGACAAGAGTCTCGAAGAAAAGGTTAAATCAATCCGAGATTCCCTGTATCCTCCGATCGTTACGAAAGACTCGATAGAGAGAGATATTCGGGCATTCTTGGATAATCAGAAAGACCTTCAAAAAGTAATTGAAGACTACTGCGGACACGAGGAATTAGAGCGAATGATGAACGGTGAAACAATTACCGGAAGATATGTAGAAAGCACAATTAGAAAGCTCAAAAATACCTGTGTCTCCGAATGTTTAAAAGAATTTAATTATATTGAGCCCATCGATGCTTTCGCTCCTGATCCTCATATTATTGAATGCCATGACCGATGTTTAGAAAAATATAATGATGACCAACCATCGTCGAGCGCACTAGCCAGTGCTCTCCAAGAAATGGGGTTTGATCCTAAGGCGATAGGAGGATCTCTTATATTCAAATTTCATTTTAACAATTCAAGATTTGATCCGATTAATATCGAACTTAAGAATGAAAAAAATGGAGAGTATTTGGGAATGATTAATCTTTCTACAGAGTGCCTAAGAAACTTAGTAATGAACACCAACGATGACGCCTTTTCATGGCTTAAGAAAAATTCAAATCCGATTATCGTAAAAGATAGAATTGTTCCCGGAAGCTTTGCCGATTATTGGCGAGAGAAATTAAATGGAGTAGAAGAATCCGATGACGAAAATACTCAAGACGAAGCTGACGATAATCTAGAGTGACGGTAGTTTTTTTTGGTCGAGTTCTTTATTGAGCTCGGCAACTGCCTCATCGGCTTTTGCCTTTACGTGAAAACGCGTGAAAACGTGCTGAAAACGTGCCATCCACGGTTTCCTCAAAAAAGGAACAGTCATTTGTATGGTGAGATTGTATTCTTTTACGAACAAAGTGTGAGATAAGGAATACTCTTTAAAAGAAGATGTATCCTGTAATTTTAATACTTACGATAAGTTATGATTGGCATAGGATTTGCAGTCTACTCATGTAAATGCCACGAAGAAGAACGCCAGAATCAGATGAATGTGCTCATATAACTATACGATGCAATAATAAATCATTCTTTTTTGATTTAGAACATTGCTGGGAAGATATTTCTGCTTGGGTCGATTCACTTCCGTATATTTTTGATGTTGCTCTTCATCATGTTGTTGTTATGTCAAATCATATGCATCTTCTCGTAACACCAAAGAAAAACAATTTTGGAGAAGCGATGTCTTACTTTCTTACCAATTTATCAAAGTATCTCAATTACAGTCATAAAAGAATAAATCATATTTTTGGGAGTAGATATTATCCGGTTATAATAAATAAAGAGCGCCATCTGATTAATGTCATTCGATACCTCTATCAAAATCCACAGAGAGCAGGAATAAGCAAAACGTTATATGATTATCCATATTCAAGCCTTGGATTTTATGTTGGGACCAATAATCCTCGGCTACGATTAGAGCCCGACCTATATACTCGAGCTCTCTTTGCTCGAGGTTTAGAAGGCCGAGATGAGTGGATAGAACAGGTAAGTATGTCCCTTCCTCAGGATGATCTTCATATAATGCGACGTTCCCTCGGAAAAGCTTCATTTACCTTTAACCGAGAACAATTGAAGAATATCGATGTGCTTTCGACGACTTTAGTCCTTTAATTATGCCTGTACTTTATTCATTGAATC
>CAZRKD010000072.1:0-8147 GCA_964600515.1 uncultured bacterium | reverse complement strand
ATATAGCTCAAATCTATTTTTCCATTTATGGTTGGTGTAGGTACACAGATAAACGATATATCGGTACCGTGTATTGCATGTTTGATATCTTTGGTTGACTCGTGCCCTTCTTTGGCCAATCGACTTACAGTTTCTTCATTTATATCGTAAAAAACTACCGTGTTTCCTGCTTTCTCTAAGCTTTTACCTACTAATGAACCTGTATATCCGGAACCTATTATACTGACTCTCGCCAAATAACCACGTATTAACTAACTACAAGTAAAGCTATTAAATCTTCTGCTATCAGCTTTTAAATGTCCGCAGTGTAACGGAAAGCGATTTTTTCCCTTCAAAGGCAAAGGCTATGGCACCTTGGCACTCCACACACTTGCCGACTAGGGGGGTTCTTCTGTAGTTTTTACCGCACTTGACACATGAAAAACTGTCGAACTGGTTCAATGAAGGTTCCAACGGTGTGCCATTTGTCTTATTATGACTGTTCATAAACATCTCTTTTAATAATGTCTGCCTACCGATGCCGAGAAGCTCTGTTCTGCTTATGCCTATGACCTCGAACACCCTCTCCAAAGGAGGTAGTATCTGATTTTCTACATAATATTTAGAGTCGATGGGTATCCTTTTCGCTTTTACATACTCTGGATCTTCAGACCTTTCTGAAAGAAGTTGCATGCCTTTCACAATCACAAAACTTACTCGGTCGCCGACTCCAGGTGCCTCACCATTCCTCTTTTTCATTTTTTTGACGAGCTCTATATGTGGCTGCATTCCTTTGTAAGAACTCAGCGACTTGGAAATGCTTTTTGTTATTACAAAATCCTCAATCTGAATTTCGTTCCTTTCAAGTTTGGACAGATACTCTTTTACAAAATTGAAAGCCTTCTTTGTGTCTTGTTCCTTTAACAGAATATTAAGCACTTCGAATAAAGTTTTCGTCGTAGCATCACACCAATCTCTCCTCACAGTTTCTATGCCTTTCATGACCATATCTTCTTTCCATTCACCGTTGACTTTTTCATAGCTTAATCCGGCATATCTTTTCTTGGAGAGTATGAGCAATGATTTGAAGATTTTTTCTATTTTCATCTCTACAACTCCACTCAGCTCTGTATTAATTTGTGATTCAATGGAACGCCCTATTTGGTATGCCTCGTCAAAATCTTTTACCTTAACCTTGACCATTATGGAATCTGTATCTCCGTAAACAACTTCGTAACCGGATTTTGTTTCAATTATATCTCGTGTCTTCTCAATTAAAAATCTACCGCAACCTGTTATCGTGTTTGCTATATCAGGTACATACAGCCGTGCCCTCAGGTACCCAGTATATCCATAAAATGCATTACTCATTATTTTCAGCGCAAGCTGTTTAGCATCAAGCAAGCGTTTGATATTTTCATCGGTGGTTTTTCTCTCTTCGGCACGCACCTTATCGCGCTCATTGATTAGTCGTGTGAGTATCATTGGTAATATACCTTCTTTAACGCTTTTTGCGACGAATTGCGTACCATAAGGTGTCTTTATTTTGTTCGCATCTTCATTGCCCTTAACTAGGGTGGTTGGGCAGATGTTATACGCGATAAATATCGAGGGGTACATTGATTTGAAGTCTAAATAAACAATAGGATCAGTGTGTAAACCGATTTTTGGTTCTAGAACTAGAGCTCCTTTTAACTCCTGTGCAGTCACTTGGTCATAACCGCTTTCGGCGGGTTTGCATGGCAAAACATAATAATTTTTATTAAACTCTTTCAACAACAAGTTCTCCACACGTTGGGCCTCGCCACCGTCCAAACAATCTTGCATGAGCAGGCCCGAAACCTTACTAAGCTCAAAAAACTTGTCCAAAAAACCCTTTTCTAACACAAGACGTAATGCTAACTCTGCGTCTTTTCTAGCATACTCGACCAATTTATTCAGTTGCTCTGCATTTCCGTGCCAATGGCTATATATCTCACTATGGGATATATCCAATTTTTGGTCGTTCAACAACTGACGTGATACATCCCCTAAACCCAATCGTTTTAACCGTAAATTGCCTTTCCTTATAGACTCTTTAACCAGCTCATAAGGGTCCACTATCAGTCTTCCTGTTACTGAATTTTTGTAATATGCTCCTATCTTTCTTGAAATAGATGGTTTCTGATTGCACCTTCCCAACATTGGCGATAAATTATTTTCTCTTAGGCGTGTGAGTAGATATGGAAAATCAAAATTATTTATATTATAACCTATCAGAACATCCGGATCATAATTATCCAATATCTTCAGGAACTCCCCTAGCATTTCTTTTTCGTTGATGAATGTTTTTATGTTTTTATTGGTCTTAAGGAATGGCTTTGCAACCAATACTAGTGAATTTTCAGAATTGAATAGAGGGTTAAATGACAAACTGATTATACCTATTTCATCTTTTTTTGGGTCAGGCGCCCCTTCTTTCGATATTGTCTCGATGTCAACTGAAAGATATTTCAGATTACTATTTCCTATAACAGAACTTTCTGAAATATCGGTGGCTTCGACTGTTATATCAGTCTTTACTGTTGTAGTTCGTGTTTGTGTACCTTTTACTTTTAACCACCTGAAACCAAAAATTCCTAAATCGGCCATTACACGGTATTTGAACAGTATATCAGCTTCGTACACGTTGTCAACGAACTTTTCTTTGTTGAGAAATTCTCGGACTTCAGGCACTCGGGAAGGGTCATTTAGAGTTATCTTGGTTAACGGTGTTTTTTCGGTTTGATATCCGACTGGTAGATATTTTTGTACTTTCTCCAGTTTAACAATTAGTCCGGGGAATTGCTTTTTTAGAATATTTTCCAACGAATCTTCAAACTGATTTTTCGCGTGAACATAGAAATAAGGGTATATCCCCTTCAGAAAGGCGCATACTGACTTGCCTTCTTTCGTTTTTCCGAAAAATCTGACTAGGGAAGAATTCTCAACCATTACATAGTCACAGTCGAAGAGTTGAAACTCGAGTTCCATACTTATGTTATGAGAAGTTGATTTTTAAAGTTTCTCGCGTTTGTAAATTTATTATCCAGTAGCTAGGCTGTGTATTAAAATTCCCACTGATAGCGATAGTAATACCTTTATAGTTAAAGGTGGTTGGTATGTCGGCGTCTTCAACTATGATTATATCAGGTATGTTTTCTAAGAGGAGTGAATTACTGTAGGAGTTGGGGCTTAGGGTGGGGTTAAGATTCCTTTTTTTCAAAAGAGTAATGATTGTCTCCTCTGTATTTGTGCCCAAAACTTGCATATAGTTTTTCAAGAGAGTGCTTTCCATCAAAAGAATTTCCATATCGCCAATGTATATTCTACCCCGCTCATCATGGATTTCAATATTGGACGGGAGAGAAGATGTAAATTTTGTGAAATCTTGAGTTTTCTGAAAGTTACCTGAAATGATTATTTTAATATTTTTATGTTGTCTTGCCCATTCGAGAAAATTTTTAAAATAAATTTCATTATGATATGATTGGGTTATGTCAAGATTGGAAATAAAGATGTACTCTTGGCTGCTTTTCATGCTTTTAGCGTCTCGTCTCATTGGTATATCCGGATATATTATTTCCGTTATTTTGTTTGTATTTCCATCCCGTTCGCATATGGCACCGACTACCTCGTCCTCAACGATATATTTTGCCAGCTCTTTATCAACCTTGAATTCGCCCTGTCCTGTCGGATCTTCGAGTATTAAGATCTCGCTCTTTTCGAAAACTGAACCTATAACTGAAAACTGCTGTAGTTTGTCTCTGATTTTATTTATTGAAATTAAATTTACCAGTTCTGGTTTATTCATAAGTATATTTCTGAGAAAATTATAACGGTGACTTAAAACTTGCGTTAGAGAATTTATCGTAAGCTGTTCTGTTTCCTCTGTACCACGATATATGGGTTTCAAAAAATCTGTTGTGATGATGGAAGGTAAATTTTTTATCTTCAACGCTTTTTCTAGTGTTTGGGGGTCTTTTAACAAGATGTCTAAGGCACCTTGGTTGATTTGCACTCCATGTTTGAGAAAAGATTGAATTATAGATAACCTGTCCATATAAACGGTAAAGTTCTTCTACCTTTTTAAGGTATATACTACTAAACCGTTCTTGGCTTCCTCTTTTGAGTGTGGTAATTGTATTGCTTGTATTTTACCGCTTTCGACTAACTCCTTTATATACTTCTGTACGGTGTTCCAGCTGGTTTTTTTATTTATTTTCTGGAAAATTGTTTTCGAGATAAAAAATGTTGTTAGTGGTGAGTTTGTTTCAGTTAAAACGTTAATAATTTCTGAATAGATTTCTTTTCTTAGTGGTAGCCTGCCTCTTTTCATATAATCATGCCGGTGATACAGATGTTGGGTATTTTGACATATATTTAATGTACTTAAAATGAACTAAATTTTTCAATCGTTTTCTTAAAGCCTCTAAAGATATTTCCGTTTTGTTTTCGTTTTTAGCTATTTGCCATAATTCAACCATTAAAATTATTTCTCTTTCTCTAATGGTATTTAGAATAAATTCGTCGAGTGAATCTAAAATACCGTATTTTGGCGGGCCAAAAGCCACTTTTTTAAAAAATCTAGAAGGAAGTTTGAAGTAGTAGTTTTCATTCCGCGGTTCTTTAGTTATCTGAACTTCATTATTTTCGTTGATAGATAGGATGCCTAATTTATTTATCAGTGATTGTGTCTCTGGGTTTGGTCTTAATTTTGAGATAATTTTATTTGTAGCTATTTTGGGAGCACATAAAATAATATGTGAGCAGTGTTGATAATAATGTAATAATTGCCCTATTGTATGTGTTTCCTTCATTTTTGATCCTTTAGCTTCGATACCGTACCATATGCCATCGCTGTTTTTTATCACAAAGTCTATAATACAATCTTCAAAATGAAATTCTTTAACGAAATTTTTCTTAGTATTTAGAAGATAAGTGGAAAGAATTGTTTTGGTGGTGTCTTCGTCCATTCTAATTCTATGAAATTTCAGATTTATAAAAGTTCTTACGTTTTTTTATCATTTTATGAAATCTATTTTAAATAGATGGTCGTGCTGTAGAGCAACACAGACAACATTACAATAATATCATAAATTACAATTAATATAAATAACATTGTTATGTTTAATTTATTTAAATGAATAAGATTCTATTCAATTAAGCACCCACACCTAACCATCTAACTACAACCAATTTAAATCGGTTAGAATAAAAATAGAAAAATGTTACATAAAAGATTTAATAAGTTCATGTTTTTTCTTTAAAAAACTCATAGAAATTCTTGAATAAACTTATAAAAATTTAAGCAGCCCGTTAATAAGAAAGAATTTCGTGATGACCGCTTTAACAAAACTATCTTTATCTCTAACCGGTGTAAAAAGTGCTGGATTCGACCTATAAATTCTGTCTAACACACCCAATTTTACTAAATTATTTAACCGATATCTAAACGCATTTAAACCAATTTTAACACGGTGAGTAACCTTCATCTCCCTATAGAGGATAGGTAAACAATATGGTTGCAAATCAAATGGCTGTTCCTTACCATTCATATAAAACTTTCTCAATAGTTGTATATCCAAAAAATCCAAACGTTCAGCCAATGCTATCGCATGGTCGAAATTTATCTCCAAATTAGAATTATTTACAGAAGAATCCTCTAAAAGAATTGTATCGGTCATCTCATCCCCTGAAGCGTAACGATACATTACTGAAGTGGTTTAAAAGTCAATTTATATTCCAGGTATACTATATCAGACTAACTACTTTAGTTGTTATTAACGAATCGTCAATGCCAAGCAAACCAAGATAACCCTCCGGAAACCGTCCGGAATTTATAAGTTTTGTCTTCCCAAGCTCATCTATCCCTCTGCTTTCATGTATATGTGAACATACGGCAGCACCTGGTTGGTTTTTTTCTATGAAAGCTCTTACACTCTCGGAGCCAACGTTTGCGCCAGTCGCCAGCTTGTCCAATTTTGTTCTACTTGGTGGAGCATGTGTAACCTGTATTTTTATTTTAGCTTTCTTCACCTCAGCGAAAGATTTTCCCAACCCCATCTCCATCTCGCCTTCACTTGGTTCAAAGGGTGTGTTGAACGGTGTCCGCGCCCCACCATATCCGTAAAATCCTATACCGTCAATAATTTTGCCCTCCGCATGAATACTCACATTCTCCTTCTTCAAAAAATCTATAAGCTCAGCATCCCAACTTCCAGGAACGGCGAGAACAGGCCTCCCAAGATCCCTGAGCTCTTCCAAGATTATCGATCCAATATCACGTCTTGTGAAACCCTTTGGTAAGGCAAAATCAGTAAAGTCACCTGGGCAAATAATTATGTCTATATTCAGCATCGCCAGCTTGTCAAGAAATTTCATAAGATTTTCTACATCCCCGTGAATACAACCCACTACAGCGACGTTTGTCATATCAATTTATCTTGAATGTAAATATTAAATAATGCAGACCAGGAGAAAGGGGTATAGGGTAGAGAGGAAGATACGGATTATGTTCCAGAACTCTGGGTGGACAGTTATACGTGCAGGCGCGAGCCTTGGAGAGGCGGATTTGATATGCCTGAAAAATAAAAGATGCATCCTGCTTCAGGTGAAATCAACTGACAAAAAAACTTTTTATTATTACGGGTACGTAGATCACTTCTTCGAAGGATTCCCATTTTTCCTCATTATCGACTTCGGTTACGGAAAAATCAAAATTTTACCCCCGAAAAATAAAATATCCGTTTCCGAAGGCCAATTGTTAGCCGAGTTCTTAAAGCAATATTAATAGTGAAACTCTAATTATGATTGGTGGTTAGGTGGCAGTCTTAGTTAAGGATGTGATGTCTTCTCCTGTATTAACTATAGATGTAAAAAAGAATGCACGTGATGCAGGAAGATTAATGCGTAAACATCGTAAAGGTTTTCTGGTAGTTACAGAAAGGGGTAAGCCAGCCGGAGTGCTTTCGGAAAGCGATTTGATAGAAGAGATTGTTAATAAAAATGTTAAGGCAGATAAAATTAAGTTGCAGGATATGATGCACGAGCCAATCATTGCAGTCGATCCTGAAGATCATATGCTTACAGCTTCCCGAAAAATGAAGGAAAATAATATTCATAGACTGCCTGTTGTGTCGAATGGAAAACTTTTGGGTGTGGTGTCTTTAACGGATATAGCACGAACATCTCCTGAAATGTTTGATTTGCTTGAATACAGGCTAAAAATGAAAGAAAAACCCTTCGGAATAAAAGAAAAAACCACTTTGGGTATATGCGATTCTTGCGATAATTATTCTGAAGATTTGCGAAACATTGAAGAACAATGGTTTTGTGAAAGTTGCAGAGAAGAAAGAGAGCATGATTAAATTAGAGGATATCGGAATAAGTAAATCCGCCAGCATTTCACACATCGCTAACTTAGCACCTTCATACTCCTTTGAATTCGATAGCCTTTCAACAGTCGTCAAGAACATAATATCATCGGAGCATAGGATTATGCCCGTGGTTTCTAAAAATCAAGATATGGTAGGGGTTGTCAGCTATATGGATATACTGGACACTCTATTGCACGGAACCTCAAGAAATATTAAAATTTCAGAGTTCATGACACGAGGGGTTGTCTTTTGCGAAAGTACAGAAAGCATAGGAACCGTACTTCAAAAAATAAAGATTTCGAGGCGCGACGGCATACCAGTCGTCAAAAATATGAAACTTGTAGGCATGGCAACTGAGCACGATTTCGTTAAGATGATTGTTGGAAAGCATTTTGGTATCGTGATAAATGAAGCAATGTCACACAAACCACTATTTGTAACGCCAAACATAACTATTCTCGGGTGCATGAAAACTATGGTGAATACGCATTACCACAGGTTACCAGTAGTCGTAAACAAAGAATTGGTGGGAATGATTACTGGAAATGAAATCCTGAGATATCTTGATGAAACAAACTATAACCCGGCTCTTCTTCATGAAAATCTGGAACAGATAATGGTATCACCTGTTATATATACCGTTGAGCATGATGACGTTTCCGATGCGGTAGAGTTAATGATAGAAAATAAAATCGGAGGACTGCCTGTAATAGATGAAAACAACACTCTTAAGGGGATTATAACGGAGAGGGATGTTATAGAACTGCTTTG
>CAZRKD010000071.1:7287-8289 GCA_964600515.1 uncultured bacterium | reverse complement strand
GCCGCAAGAATTAGAAATAGCACCAGATACAAAAATTGCCTCGCGAGAAGCTTTGGGAACTGTCCTTAATTATATTAATAAAAAAACAAACGGGGCTCTTATCGTTGCTTCTGCTGATCTTTTTGGATCGACCGGCGTAAAAAAGATTGCCGATGGTTTATCGAAAGGCTTGTACAATTATACCACAAATCCAAGTGCTCGCCTCATTGCCGGAGGCGGAATTTGCGAAGATGCAATCGGTGGGCTCATGACCGGTGTATCCACCTATGGAAATCATATCGGCGTTTCTGCTTCATTTGCGGCATTTATTATTCCAATGGAACATACATCTTTACGGCTTCACTCTATTGCTCAACAGGCAAAACACGATGTTGGAGAGACAAGAAAAAATACAATGATTATTGTTTGTGGTCATGCGGGTATGGAAACAGGCGAAGATGGGCCAACGCATGCAGATCCACAGACCCTGCAACAGCTATCAGAAAATTTTCCAAAAGGCCATATGATCACCCTAACGCCATGGGATTCGCGTGAGCTCTGGCCATTACTAACATCGGCATTGCAGAAGCATCCTTCGGTTATTGCTCCCTTTGTTACGCGTCCCCAAGAAAAAATCATTGATCGAAAAAAATATAATCTTGCCGACATTAATGAAACGCTTACCGGAGTTTATCGACTTCGGAAATGCGACCCTAAAAAAGAATATCATGGAGCCCTTGTTCTTCAAGGCAGCGGCGTTGCTAATGCATTTATATACGATGCGCTTCCGAAGCTTGATAACAATGGGATTAATATCGATGTCTATTATATAAGTAGCCTCGAGCTCTTTGATTTTCTCCCTAAGACAGAACAACAAAAAATCTACCCCGACGAAACAGCACAAATTGCCATGGGAATTACGGGATTCACGCTTCCCACAATGTATCGATGGATAGAGTCGCGCTTTGGCCGCGATCATACGCTCTATGCACTTCTGCCACAAAACCGGCTGGGTCAACTGCC
>CAZRKD010000071.1:1448-7277 GCA_964600515.1 uncultured bacterium | reverse complement strand
AGGACATTTCATGGGTTCTGGCCAAGGCCATAAAGTTATTGAAGAAGCGGGCTTAAATGGCGAAGGACAATATAGAGCAATTATAGAATATGTAGAAAAGCGTACAAAAAAGGGTTATCATTAAGGAATGGACAAGAAAAAATTTCTTTTCGTTTCAGTCGATGCATTAATCAATGATATCGCATGGCAAGTCGCCAAAGAAGGGCACGACGTAAAATACTGCATTCAAAATAAAAAAATTCAAGACGTTGCCGATGGTTTTGTTCCTAAAAGTGAAGATTGGCAACAAGATGCGGATTGGGCTGATGTTATTATTTTTGATGATGTGCTTGGCTATGGCAAACAAGCCGAAAAGCTTCGAAAAGCAGGCAAATTTGTCGTCGGTGGAACTGAGTACACTGATAAACTTGAGGATGACCGTACCTTTGGCCAAGAGGAAATGAAAAAGGCGGGCATCAATATTATTCCATTTCAAGAATTCAATTCTTTCGACGATGCAATCACCTATGTAAAAGCTAATCCTAATCGGTATGTCATAAAGCCAAGTGGCGAGGCACAGAATATCAAACGACTTCTTTTTGTTGGCGAAGAAGACGATGGCGTTGATGTTGTTCAAGTTCTCGAAGCATATAAAAAGATTTGGACCAAAAAAATAAAAATTTTTCAACTCCAACGTCGTATGACCGGAGTTGAAATTGCGGTTGGTGCATTTTTTAATGGAAAGCAATTTATCTATCCCATTAATATCAACTTCGAACACAAAAAACTCTTTCCCGGAAATATTGGCCCATCAACGGGAGAAATGGGAACTTCGATGTATTGGAGCGGGCCGAATCGCATTTTCAATGCAACATTAAAAAAGATGGAAGATCATTTTAAAGAAGTAGGCTACGTTGGCTATATGGATATTAATTGTATCGTCAATGCCAATGGTATTTATCCGCTTGAATTTACCGCACGCTTTGGATATCCAACGATTCAAATTCAACAAGAAGGCATTGCAATTCCTATAAGCGAATTCTTGTATAAAATGGCAACCGGTGAATTAACTGAGTTCAAAACCAAAAAAGGCTTTCAGGTTGGTGTGCGCATTGTTGTCCCGCCGTATCCATTTACCGATCAAGAAACTTTTGATACCTATTCGCGAGATGCGGCGATTCTTTTCAAAAAACCAAACCTCGAAGGAATTCATATTGAAGATGTTAAAAACGTCAATGATCAATGGGTAGTTGCGGGAGATTCTGGAGTCGTCCTTGTCGTCGTCGGTTCCGGCCAAACTATGAAACAAGCCCAAAATCAAGTCTATAACCGCATAGCAAATATCATGATCCCCAACATGTTCTACCGAACAGATATCGGTAACCGTTGGTACGAAGACTGCGACAGGCTTCATACCTGGGGTTATTTGAGAGAACTTTAAAACACAAATTTTACTACTTCGCTAAAATCAGTCACAAAATGGAACTCAAGATCTTTTTTGATATCGTCTTTGATTTCGGCGAGGTCTTTTTTGTTATCTTTGGGGAGAATAATACGGGTGATGCCGGAGCGTTTTGCGGCAAGGACTTTTTCTCGAATGCCTCCAACGGACATGACTTTTCCCGAAAGGGTAAGTTCGCCGGTCATGGAAGTTTTTGCGAGCACTTTTTTGTTTGTGGCGAGTGAAAGGAGAGCCGTTGCAATTGCGATGCCTGCCGAAGGACCATCTTTGGGAACAGCACCTGAAGGAAAATGAATGTGAAGATCATGGCTTTTAAAAAAATCGGTTTCTATTTTAAAAGCCTTACTTCTCGATTTTATATAATTGACGGCAATGCGCGCCGATTCATTCATAACATTGCCGAGTTGGCCTGTTAGAACAATCTCTTCTTTTCCTTTAAAGCGGGTTGTTTCAATGAGTAAAACTTCACCTCCAACAGGCGTCCACGCAAGGCCAACTGCAATGCCGGGCTTTTTTATTGAAATTCTATCATCTCGTTCAAATTGTTTAATACCCAGATAGAGAGAAAGATTTTTTGGAGTAATGACAAAAGGGCCTTTTTCTTCTTTTACTATTGCCTTGGCTATTTTTCGCGAAATCTTTTCAAGTGATCGTTCGAGATTTCGTACGCCTGCCTCAGCGGTATAATCTCTAATAATTGTATTAATTGCATCATCGGTAATGGAAACAGTATCTTCTTTGAGGCCAGAATTCGTAAATACCTTTTTGGTGAGATAACGTTTGGCGATTTCACGTTTTTCATCATCAATATAGCCGGGAATTTTAATAATTTCCATGCGATCACGTAATGGTTCGGCAATTGTATGACGGACATTAGCCGTTGCAATAAACATGACATGCGATAAATCAAAGGGAACATCCAAATAATTATCGACAAAATTGGTATTTTGCTCAGGATCTAATACTTCAAGTAATGCACTCGATGGATCTCCTCGAAAATCTGAGCCAATCTTATCGATTTCATCGAGCATAAATACGGGATTATTTTCGCCTGCATTTTTAATGTAACTCATGATTTTTCCCGGCATTGCACCAATATAGGTTCTCCTATGCCCTTTAATCTCGGCTTCATCATGCATTCCACCCAATGAAATGCGCAAGAATTTTCGACCGAGTGCTCGTGCTATGGATTTTCCAAGCGATGTTTTTCCAACGCCCGGCGGGCCTTCAAAACAAAGAATCGCGCCTTTGTTATTCGGGTTTAATTTTCGAACCGCTAAAAATTCCACGATGCGGTCTTTAACATCTTCGAGGCCATAGTGATCTTCAGTTAAGATATCTTGAGCTTTATTCAGATCTTTTTCTTCCTCTGATTTTTGCCTCCAGGGCAGATCAAGGACCGTCGTAATATAATTTCGTGTTACGGTAAATTCAGCTAATTCCATGGGCATGGTCTCGAGCTTTTTGATTTCCTCGTGTATTTTTTTGAGCGCAGGGAGATTTAAAGGGCAATCCTGTAATCTTTTTTTTAATGTAACAATTTCATTGAATTTTTCATCGACTTCTTCTTCGCCAAGTTCCTGCTGAATGACCTTGAGTTGCTCTCTTAAAAAATAGGTATGCTGACTCTTATCCATTCGCTCTCGCATCTCCTCGCGAAGCCGTGAACCCAATTTCAAAACCTCAAGTTCTTTCATTAAATAGAATGCACACATCTCTAAGCGCTTTTCTAAATCAAGGGTTTCTAAAAGTTCTTGTTTTTGGAAAGGAGGAATTTTCAAACTCGAACCCACAAAGTCGGCAAATCGAGATGCAGATTCTCCATTAACCATGGAATGGATAAATTCTTCGGTCGAGTATGTTTCAAACGCACGCACTTCTTTTAAAAGCTTTTGTACATTACGAATGAGGGCATCGAGCTTATTTTGATCTTGCGAGGGAATATCATCGACATACGAAACAGCTGCGCGAATATCATTACCTTGAGCGGCAAGTTGTGCTACATGAAATCTTTTAATTCCTTGAATAATCAGGGTATAGACTTTTGAATCACTTTTAATACTTTTTATAACCTTTGCAACAGTTCCGATACGATCTTTTTGCTCTGCTATAACAAAGGTCTCTTCTTCGTTCTTTTTAAGAGGATAAAGAACGCCAATATAAATATTCCCTGACTTTTCCAAATGCTCAAATAGAGGCGATCCATGCTCATATTCCAAGCTAATCGTCGTAACCATTCCGGGAAACACTAAAAAAGTACTATTGAAAATTAAGTACAACTCATTGGGTAGCGGCTCTTTAATCTTTATAAATGAAAGTGCTTCGGTCGAAATATAATTTTTATTATTATGTTCATTTAATTCAACTTTTTCTTTTTTCGGCATAGATCCCCTTTGATGGATTTCACGGCCTATAATAGGCATTAATTCGAATTTGTAAAGATAGTAGCATATTTTGATATTCAGCACTTGATAGCCCAGACAAAATGATAAATACTATAAGTATGCAGGAAAGAATGACATACTTTAATAAAGAACTTCTTTTAAAAAGGATTCAAGATATACGTGAATCAGTTGAGATTATTAAACAATACAAATACACGATTATAAAAAAAATATTTTATGAAAGATAAAAATATACTTAAACAAGATATTACTTCTATATTAGAACGAGAACCCTCTATTCGTTTTGCTTATATTTATGGCTCATTTGCTGAATGTACTTCATTTAATGATATTGATATTGGAATATATATAAACGAAGATAAAGTCTCTAACTTTTTTGACTATGAATTTGAACTTGAGGAGAAGCTCTCGAAAATATTTCCCAAAACTGATGTTCGCATAATCAATAATGCACCTCTTGGATTCAAATACAATGTAATCCGAGGTGAAATTATCATTGATTGTGAACCCTTGTTTCGCGCTAACTTTGTAGAACGAGTAGTTGAATCATACCTTGATCTTCTGCCATTTCGTGAGGAAATGCTGAAATATGCGGCAAAGTGAGGGTATGATCTAATCCTCAAGTATTCGGTCTATATCAAGTGTATTACGTAAAATATTGGTTTCGTTGTAGAATACATGTTTATTCTCTATCATAGTATATATTACTAAATTTAGATCAAAAAGTTTTGTCCCATCAAAGATGGTTTGATTTTCAGTGGCTTGACGTAGTACTAGCATACTTATAAATAATGTTCTGCGATATATTATCCTCATTTTCTCTATCCTTCTTTTTCCTTGAAGATTTCCATGCTTTCATTGTATAGGATGAGCGTTTTATATCATCCACAAGGAGGCTCTATGGAATACTTTGAGCTGATGACTAAATACGAGCACGAGCAAGTTGTGCTCTGTTACGACCGAGCCGTTAATCTCAAGGCTATCATCGCAATCCACGATACAACATTAGGTCCAGCACTGGGTGGCCTTCGCATGTGGAGCTATAAAACCGAAGAAGAAGCTCTGCGAGATGTCCTCCGTCTTTCAAAAGGTATGACCTATAAAGCAGCAGTAGCGGGCCTAAATCTCGGAGGCGGTAAAGCAGTCATTATTGGAAATCCGAAAACCGATAAATCAGAAGCGCTCTTTCGGACCTTTGGCAGATTTGTCGATTCACTTGGAGGTAAATACATTACCGCAGAAGATGTAGGAACAAATGTCAGCGATATTGAATTTGTCCGCATGGAAACACAGTATGTAACCGGTATTGATGCAGCTCAAGGTGGAAGCGGTGATCCATCTCCTGTAACAGCCTTAGGAGTTTATTGTGGAATAAAGGCATGCGTCGAAGAAGTAACCGGGAAATCCTCTTTGAAAGGCATTCGTATTGCAATCCAAGGCTGCGGCAATGTAGGGCATAATCTCATTGAGCTCCTTCATAAAGACAAAGCAGAACTCTTTGTTTCTGAAATTGATCCTGAAAAACTCAATAAAATAGTTGAAACTTTTAAAGTAACCCCGGTAACTGACCAAGAAATTTTTGGAATTGATGCTCTTGTATTTGCTCCATGCGCGTTGGGAAGCATTATCAATGATGAAACAATACCTCAATTTAAATTTAAAATTATTGCAGGCGGCGCAAACAATCAATTAGCCGATGAAAAAAAACATGGCCCCATGATTCATGACAAAGGAATTCTTTATGCACCCGATTATGTCATTAATGCTGGTGGATTAATTAATGTCTATAATGAAATTCAAGGATACAACCGCAACAAAGCCCTTCGCGAAGCACGGAATATCTATCATATCGTAAAAGAAGTCTTGCGGATTTCAAAGACTGAAAATATCCCAACAAACGTCGCCTCAAATAAAATTGCCGAACGGCGGCTTACGGAAATGAGACGATTAAAAGGTAAGCATAGCAAGGAATATCAATTTAGC
>CAZRKD010000071.1:0-1348 GCA_964600515.1 uncultured bacterium | reverse complement strand
TTTAGCGTATAGTTTTTTTAATTTTCTTTCTATACGCTATTTCTTGTCTCCAAGAAGTTCTCTTATAATTTCTTCTTTTATTTTCTCTTTGAGCCTTTGGTGAGAATCTTCTTCTCGATTGCTAGATTCGATATCATAAAACGATGGGCGTCGATCGCGCGTAAATTCAAGCTGAGAATAGCCCTCGTAATTTTTCCCGAGGCCAATATCATAGGCTACGCGTTCGACAATAGATTCATCAATCAGATCTTGCCGCATAATAAAGCCTTCGAGTAAGCAATTATCGCAGAGGGTATTGATAAGACGCGGAATGCCTTTAGTGTATTGATGAATTGCATAATACGATTCTTTTGTAAAAATATAATCTTTTGCTTCTCCTCCATGGAGCTTAAAATCAATATAATCTCGCGTTCCATGGAGCGATAGTGTACCCAAATGATATTTAACTGCTACACGCTGAGAAAGAGGTGGATCGAGTTTTAAATTTGTTTCAATTTCCGGAAGTCCAAATAGAACAATGGTGAGTAATTTTTTATCGATTGTCTCAATATTTAAAAGTCCACGCAAATCTTCCATAATTTCTTTCGTTTTAAGCATCTGCGCTTCATCGATGAGAAGAACTGTTTTTTTATTGCTAGCCTCGAGCTCGAGAAGCTTATCGCAGATAGCCTTCATGCACTCTTCTTTTGTCGTATGATTATTGTTAGCACCAAGCTCTCCTGCAATCTTTTTTAAAAAGCTCGTTGAATCAATATGGGTTTGAACAACGATCAGTAATGACGCGGCATAAAGATCATCATCTAAACTTCCTAACACCTTTCGAGCAATTGTTGTTTTGCCTGTTCCAATATCTCCAACAAGTAGTGCTAATCCCCTCGTATTCTCAATCGCATGCATAATACGCATATATGCCCGATGATGCTCGTCGCTATTAAAATAAAACCGCGAACCCACTGGTTCATTTGAAAACGGTTCGCGTGCGAGGCGATAGAATTCCAAATAATTCATACTTTTATAGTAAAGATACGGATGTGAAAAATCAAATAGATAAACATACATTTCTTGCTAAATACAATGAAGATGATAGCATTTATAGGATGTTCTTCGTCAGCAAATTTCAGAATAATACGATCATAGATTCGGCTAATCGAAAGATTGGAAAGGTGAAAGATCTCGTCGCGTCGCTATCGGGAGATTATCCGCAAATTACGGGAATCGAGACCAAAAAAAACGGGAAAGAGGCTATTATTATTGATTGGCGCTATGTACGAGTATTTGAAGAATCAAGTATTTTTTTGGGATTTAAGATTGAAGATATCTCGCCAAAAACATTACGTGATGATGAAGT
>CAZRKD010000070.1:0-8320 GCA_964600515.1 uncultured bacterium | reverse complement strand
AGATCACTAACCTTTATATCCTCCCAAACGATCGATCTGATCATGGAAAACGACACCCAGACCGATTATTTCTACGACATCCTCCAGTCCCTAGCATTGATACACTCGGAACTGGTGCAGATAAGGCAGCTGCTGGAGAAAGATAAGGATGTACAGACTAAACTAAGCAAAGGTTTCAATATACTTAAATAAGGTGGGAATTCAAGATATTTAATAGATATACGTGGGGATGAAAATGAAAATCCAGCCTGTAATTGAGAGAGAGATAAAGTTAAACGGTAGGAAAATAATGGCTCTAGTTCCAAACGAGAATTACCCAAAAGAAAAGGCTATAAAAGAGTTTGAAAGACTAGCTAGGAAATTAACCAAATAATCTTCTGAATCTGCCCCAGTTAATTACACTTCCGATTTCATTTAGTCTTTTTAACATAATCTTATTCAGATTTCTTTCTGCCGTCAGATATGTGAGCTGATTTATTTTAGCGATATACAAATGTATAAAATCTACATAACCGAAAATCCTGTTCGTCACCTCAGTTTTAATTGAAAGACCATGTTTCACACAACTATAGACATCTTTTAAAACTATATGCTCGTAAGGCGGAATGCCTGGTACAAGTTCAATTATTTTGTATGTGCTTAAAAAGAACATCCACAGACTCTCCAACTCTGAGAATTCTCTCGGAGTTATGTTCCATCTTTCCTTAAGTTTTATGAAAAGTTCAGATCGTGTTACAATTGATACATATAAACTCGTTCCCTTAGAGTGGAGAAGTTTTAATCTTTCAGGTATTTTGAAATTTTTCCCTTTTCTTAGGCGTTCTAATTGCCTATCGAACAATCCAAAAACAATGTTCGTGTCTAAATACAACCCCTTTGACAAAATTTCATTTTCCATATCAATCGGTTGAAATCTAATAAAATTATCTAAAGCTTAAAGTTATAAAAAAAGATGAAAATATGCCATTCTTATTCAAACCGTTTGAGTGCAAATGCTGCCAAGCTAAACTGTGGCACTGTTTGGATTGTTGGATCACACACCATAATGGAACTAAAGGTGATTGGATACCTCCGGAGTATACAGGTATGCCATTACTTTCTCAGAGATAAAGTGGATTATTTTTCAGTTTAAATTCGTATAGTTATCCAAATTATTTATCCTTTAAGGAGAATTATATGATTATGAGGGAGGTATACAAGATACCCGCTGCTTTAGAGGATGAAGATAAACAACCGTGGATTTTGGAACTTGAATCTAGCTACGGCAAAACCTCTGGAAAAGCCTATAGAGCTAGTGGAACAGATAGGGATATTGGTGTAATAAACCTCTCTCAAGGCCAATTCTGTTTACTGGACGAAGGAAGAATAGTCTTAGCTGATAACTCGGTTTACTATGTTACTGAATATAATGAAAGGCGGCATTACCTTGACCGTGTTGGCCCAAGGGTTTATTTATATTATCGTACACTAAAAGAGCGTGCATATGTGGCGGAACCGCTTATACCTGAAATAGCGGAAACTATAGGTATGCATGAACCTGTTACTGGAGAAGATGTGCAAAGGATTCACGAATTGTTGAAAGATCCTTACTTGGATTAAATCGCAATTATGAACTATGTGGTGTTCACACTCTCGCAGCCTATTCCATCTTTATCACCATCAAATCTGTGTGGATCTGGTTGAAGAACTGTAAATCTTCTATAGGAAATATCTTGACAGTCCAAATCAGGTGGTGATGGTGAAATACAAACAGTTGGATATGACGGGTCGCAAGTTTCACTAGGTGGAGTCTTACAATCATTAGCCCATTCTTCATCTGAAAACTCGCTCTCGAAACAGAATCTAGTATCTATTTCTCCCAGCTTGGTGAAAATCAATTCAGCATTTAATTTTTTATTTTGGCAGTAGACTAGAGCTACTATTCTATTGTATCTATCGTAGGGTTGTAAATCATCTTGATCGATAGTTGCAAGAACTCCAACTTTACACAAGTTTTCTGTAAATAGTTTAGCCTCTTGATAACCTTGTTCTGTATCTTCTGGTGTGTCAACAAGGGATATTCTTATACTTTTGTCGCATTCTTTTAATTTCAACGTGTCTCCGTCAAAAATTCTTTCTACAGTTCCTTCAAATTTCCCTTGGCATTTGTTTGATTCTGAAGTTTGACCTGTCTGAAGTTCTGATTCTACTTCTGTTACTTTACCTGTGCAACCTGCAAAGAAAATGATTCCTATGATTAGAAGAGCTATGTAGCGCATTAATTTGCACTTGGTCTTCATTCATTTAATCTGTTTTATTCGTCTCTAATCATCTTCTTCAATTCTTCTGCTTACTCTGGCGTCGGAAGTTCATCAGGATGCACTTCCATTCCGTGCTCCATTCCTTTTTCCATTACTTCCTCCACGGTTTCACCACGGACTTCCGCGCCACAACTGCATGTTAATACTTTTGTCATACAGAAAGTTGGAACTGAAAATTTAAATATCTTCTTTCAAGGTGAAATTTGAAACAATTTTTAGCGTTCTATATGCATCATCTTTCGTAAATCTTTGCTGCGTTTGAAAATCCTGTAACTTCTGATGCAGTTTTTCCAGAAAAAGCTTCGAACTTGATTTTTCTGTCTTCAATCAACTGTACCAATACAACACCCTGCACTCTCTCTCCACCAACAGCCTTTATTCCTTTCGCATAGGTGATTCTGTTCCAGTATTGCCCTGTCTCCTGAATTATGTACTCGACATCAACCAATTCATACTTCACAATGCCTGTAGACACGCTGACAGAAACAGGATTTGGAGAGTTTCCCTTGACTGCAAACTGTTTGGCTTGTCCGCTGAAATTTCCCATTGAAACAATTATTAATGAAGGGTCCAAGCCATCGTAAGCGAATGCCAGGTGTGTGTTCCAATAATCAGGAGCAACTCCGCCTCCTCTGTAACCGTTAGTGTTTTCAACGAACCAATTCCCAACCAGTCTTCCATCACTGTCGTAATCTATCTTGCCGCCACGAGGTTCTGCTTCCCTGACATTTTTTGCCAACAGTTGGTTTTTGATTGGTTCAACGAAGTAATCAAACATATCAACGGTATGTATTTTCCAGGATTCGGCATCATAATGTTCAGGAATTATGAAACCTTTGAGTGTTGTTTCATCATCATGCACGGAGAAATCGAAGCTATTGGCCCTGCCTATAACCTCTCCTGCCGAAACTGGGATATTTGTATTTTTGCTCATTGATGAAAAATCTCCTATAGTTTGTGCGATTTTTGGCGACAGTTCTTTTACATGGATGTAAATTGTGAAGAATGTGCATGTATGGTGAATGACTAGCCTGTAATCTCCCTGTTTTCCTCCGACCAATTGTATGTTTGTGATTGTTCCGTCATCTGGTGAAAGGACATCTTTAAACTCAGAAGGATTGTCTTGCGGCTTCCAATTTGGCGGATAGTAATAGCCATGGTCAATCGGTGTCACATGCCCCCCGATCATCAAGCCTATTGGTTCAATAATTTCTATATCCTCCAGCCTTCTCGGCGGTGAAGTGAAGCTAACCGTACCTCTACCTGTGCATCCTTGAGTTCCCTGGCGTGTGACTTTTTGCAACGGCTTATATTCCTCTTCATAAACAAATGCAAACCTCTCCTGACAGGTTGGGTTTTCTGGATGTCCCCTACAATATTCTTCGCATTCAAGAGAATTCCCATAGCAGTATTCATCGCATTCTTCACTGCCTGAACAGAGGTTGCCAAGCTGTGGGACGTTCGATAACGGTTTTTCTCTAACTGATGTATTTTGGTTTTTGATATAACTTGTGGTGACTCCCACAATGGCAATTATCAAAACAATTGACAAAATAATAACACTGGATATACCTTTTCTCATTTAATTATAATTAGTTATTTGGCAAGAAAAGGAAATGTTATACCTAATCAAAATAAAATTTGGTATTTATGAGAAAGAATAAGACCAAAGCTATTTATTACATTGCGCCGGTGTTAGCAATTATTTTGTTTGCACTTGTATTTTCCTCATTCGATTATCAGCAAACTTTGGAGAGGAGAACTTCACCGGGTGAAAATATTCCAACTGAAGTAGTCAGATCACCTGTATTTCATGCGCATGCTGATTTCAAAGTTTTCCTTGATGGTAAGGAGTTTAGTTTCAACGAAACACACTTCGATGTAGCAAACCACTATATACATTTTCACCTGAGAAATCCAGATGGTGATAAAGTCATTCATGTCGAAGGAATGGAAAATATTACTCTTAAGATTTTCTTTGATAGTTTGAACATTACCTTTAACGCTTCTTGTTTTATAGAATCAGAAAGTTATTGTAATACCTTCGAAAAGAGAATTAGATTCTTTGTCAGTGGCAAGGAAAATTTTCAATTTGATTTCTACGAGCCAAAAAATATTGATAGAATTCTGATAACATACGGTAATGAAAGTGACGAAGAAATCATGCTACAGATGAATAATATCACAGATTATGCCTGCATCTATTCTAATAGATGTCCAGAAAGGATACCTGAACTTCCTGTACCGGAAAGTGAGTTAATATTTTGATTATTTTCCAAGTATTTTAGAAACATTCGTTCCGCAAATAGAACATTGACCTTTTAATCTTCTCAACCCTTTATCAGTCCTTACTTCTTCAGGGGTTTTCACTTCCCTCATTTGTCTGCACTTGACACAATATGCATCCATCCTATTTGATTGGTTTTAAATGTTTTTAAATCTTTTGTAGATCCCATTCTTGGTTGTTTAATTGCAGGAAAAACTTATAAGCTCTTCTAAAACTGTTATAGAATTCTATGAAGTTTTGCGACAACTGTAAAAACCTGCTTAGGGTAAAGACAGAAGATGGCGAAAGATTTCTTTACTGCAGAAACTGTGGCAACAAATTAAAGCTTGAGGAAATAACCATATCCATGTCAAGCGGGGAGGATAAGAAAAACATCATAGTGGTAGACGAAAGCGAGAATAGCACTTTTCCTATTACCCAGATACTGTGCCCAAAATGCAATGAGATGAGAAACGCAGAGTGGACAATGCAACAAACACGCGGCGGGGACGAACCTCCGACAAGGTTTTATCAGTGCAAGACATGCAACTGGAGATGGAGAGAGTATAGTTAAAACATCAACATACAGGTATTTTACCAGTGACCAATTCTTTACAAAAACCGTTTATATCATCCAACTCCTTATTAACTGCCTCTTCAATTTGTCTTTTCATACTCTCTAATTTAGTGCCTTCAGATAAAACAACTTGTGTAGCTGCTATCTTTGGGTCATTTATCGGTCTTCCTATCTGACTCAAAAGCCAGACATAAACTTCTTCTAATCCTGTAACTTGATCGTAAATCTCTTTTGCAATTTTAAAACTTAGTAAATTATAAATTTTACCTACATGAGAAACAGGATTTTTACCAGCCGCCGCCTCCTCACTAGCAGGTCGATTTAGAGATATGACACCATTAGCTCTATTACCCCTGCCAACTTGTCCGCAATCACCACTATCTGCAGAAGTACCAGTCACCGTAAGATATAATCCTTCAATCTCACGTCCTTTCCTGTCAAGGGTGTTCAAATCTATCTCGACATTTTTAAAATCATTCCTAGATTTTTCAGAAACGAACCCTTTTATCCTTTCGACGATTTCTTCTTTCCTTTTAAAATACTGACCTTCTGAAATTACAAATTTGTCTACAAATGCCATTCCTATAGTAAAATGCAAATCCTCATTACTTCTAAATCCCATAACCTTTATGTCTTCGCCTGACTCGGGAAATTCTTTTTTGAAACTTTTTGAATTTAAAAATTTTTCGACGTTAAGCACAACACTCTCAGTTGGTGTAAACGGGGCATATCCTATGGCAGCAGAAGTATCACCAGCGCCCAATATTTCATCCTTTCTTCTAAAGATATCAGTTATTGCTAAAGAACCAGGTTTTAATTCTACTTGATATTTCATATGATTTTCAGGATCCAGATTGATTATGTTTTCTTTTAGCCAATTTTTTGCAGTAGAAACTGCAATTTCTTTAACTGGAAATTCTATATCACCAACATTGTAAGTTGCTCTATCCCCAAAAATTAACAACATCGGTGCTGTGACTTTTCCGCCTCCAAATTTCGGTTCAATTTGACCCGCAACTAAAAGTGCTTTATCTATATTATGGTGTAAAATGACGCCGACTTTTTTTAAATATTCTTCGCAAAGTATAATACAAATTTCATTCATTATAGAATCACAGATGGTATCAGGGTGGCCGATACCTTTTCTTTCGACTATCTCTATCCTTTGCTTGGTTACAGGAACTTGTTTGAATTGTTCTACAATAATATTTTTCATTTTACTCTTGTATATACTGTTTTTAGTTTTAAATTATTATTTCATCAACTTTATCTAACTAAACTTACCCTAATATAGTAGGCGATTCTATCATAGACTTTGACAAGTTAATTGAAACTCATATCAAACGTGAACGGAAACCAAAAGAAATAGGACGGTATTATCCTTCGGAGATAGGCAATTGCATAAGAAAGGTGTGGTACTCCTACAAGTATCCGATGGAAATAGAGCCTGACAGATTGAAAATTTTTGAAGCTGGGAACATTTTGCACGAATTTATAATACAGGTTTTCAAAAGCGAGAAAAATGCCAATTTGATAAAATTCTTGGAATCTGAACTACCGTTCAAACTCAATCAGAAGGATTTCACAATATCCGGAAGGCTGGATGATATTGTGATTGCGAAAGAGGACGGCAAAAAAATTATAATAGAGGTTAAGACTGTAAGAGACGTCAGGTCGACATTCAAACCCAACAAAAACCATGTAATGCAACTGCAGTTTTACATGCATGCAACAGGCATACACGATGGGATAATACTTTACATCGACAGAACAAACTTGAAGACGAAAGCATTTGAGATACAATATGACGAAAGCCACAGTCTGGATATTTTAAAACGATTCAGTACGCTTCACGAACTGTTGAAAAAAAATGTGCTTCCGATAGACGAGGCAAAGCAATCGAAGGAAACAATATGGATGTGCAATATGTGCGAATATAGGGCTAAGTGCGACAGGAATGAAAAATAAATTCTTAAATACCAATAGTTATTCATGGATGAATTAAGGCAGTATAGCTCTGTTAACAAGATGCTTGGCGAGTTGAAACTTCTCACAAGAAGTGAGAATACCGAGAAGACCTATTTGAAGGGGATGAACTGCTTTGTCCAGACGATGAATATCGGTAATCTGGATGAGTTTGTGGAAAAAATCAAAGCTCAGAGCATAAATCCAGATGAAATCCACAAAGACTTTGTCATCAATCTTGCAAACAAAAACCTTGCGCCAAAAACTGTCGGTGCGTGGGCTGCATCTCTTAGAAAGTTTTTGATGGCAAATGGGATTGAGTTGAAGAGGACTACTCAAATAAAGATTTACAATGTCCATGAAGATACCCTCCCCGAGAAAGAGGATTTAAAAAAAGTTCTGTCCCTTTGCAGTCTGAGGGCAAAAACAATTATTTTACTTCTCGCATCCTCTGGATTAAGAGTGGGGGAATTAAGAAATCTGAGAGTTTCTGATGTTGACACTAATTCCAATCCAGGCATTGTAAAAATAAAGGGTTTGACAGCGAAAGAAAGGAAGGCCAGAACCACGTTTTTCTCCAACGAAGCGAAACAAACCTTGCAGTCATACCTAGAAAATAGAAAAAATAATGGCCATCAAATAACAGAAGACTCTTTCTTGTTCGCCACTCATGATGGCAGACAAATGAGTTATCAAAACCTTCAATTTGTTTTGAACAATGTTTTCAAGAAAGTCAGTAAAAAAGAAGGTAAAAGATACGGGTTGCATGCCCATTCACTCAGAAAGTTCTTCAAGACGCAGCTGATAGCTGCAGGTGTGCCAGGACCAATAGTCGATAATCTATCCGGACATGCAAGATATCTCGCAAGGGAATATGAACTGTATACAGAAGATCAGTTGAAAGAATGGTATTTGAGAGGTATGAAAAATGTGGAGCTAATTGGTTGATTTTATTCGTCTTCTTTATCAGGATTATCTTCATGGACTAGTTCTTCTCCGGTTTCAGGATAAGCTTCCTCGACGGCCTCCTCTTCTTCCTCTATACCCAAACCTTCCTGGCTCTCGCGAGAATCTTCGCTTAATTTGCGGTCAGCCTCGTTGAGCTCAGATTCCTTGACGTTTCGCTTCTTCAAAAGCCTTTCATGTTTCTTTATGGATTTCGCCTTGGAGCTTGCCATAAAATCAGTATTTTTAATGGACGGTAAGATTTAA
>CAZRKD010000069.1:5121-8328 GCA_964600515.1 uncultured bacterium | reverse complement strand
ACGTCAATTACACAATTATCTCGGCGCCTTCTTGTGCGGCTTCGAGGATCATCTTTTTGCCGGACTTCGTGAGTTTTTGAATTTCGCCTTCGATCATCTTATCAATAAATTCATCTGAATGCATGGGATCATGATGGAAAATCATGAGTTTTTTTACACTCGATTTTACGGCGGTTTTGATCATGTGTTCAACACAGGCATGACCCCAACCGATCTTGGTTTCATATTCACTTTGTGTATACTGGCCATCGCAAATAAGGACATCGACATTCTTAATAAATTCATCAAATTTTCTATCGAGAGTTTTGATAAATTCTTTATAGGCATAATCCATCATTTTATGATTATCGAGAGTTACCGTGTAAGGCTCATAATCAGTTGCATAGACAACGCTCTTGCCATCATGCTCGATCTTAAAACCCATAGACATTCCAGGATGGTTGAGTGATACGAATGAAATTTTAGTATCATTTTTGAGTACTATGGGTGCATCTTTTAAATCAGTAAAATCAAGGCTTGCCTTTAAATCATATAATCCAATCGGAAAGAAATCATCGTCCATCTGCTTTTTTAATACTGACTTAATTGTTTTACTTGCTCCGGCATTTCCATAAACATGAAACGAATTTCCTTTTTCAAGAAAGGGAATAAAAAAAGGAAATCCTTGAATATGATCCCAATGCGTATGGCTCAAAAAAATGTGCCCTTCCAGCGTTTTGCCATTTGATTTTTCTTTTAACGTTACTCCGAGTTCGCGGATTCCAGAACCTGCATCGAGAATAATTAAATTACTTCCTGCTTCTACGGTAACACAGGATGTATTCCCGCCATATTTTTTTGTACGCTCACCGGGCGTTGGAATCGAACCTCGTGTTCCCCAAAAAGTTACTTTCATAGTTTCCTCAAAGACATATTATACTCTTTCTTAAGTATAGCATTTTGGATACAGCATTACAAGAGTATATTTCAAATTAAAATAACGCTAGTAACTATATGATATTATTAAAAAATTATAGAATTACCTTCTCGGTAATATTTTTTCGAAGGTTTGCAAATGTCGTAATATACTCAACGGCTAAATCATTTGAATAGGGAATTTCTTCGATTGTAGTTTTTGGTCGAGTTTTTTTGACACTCTTTGAACTCAGTGTTTTAATGAGTGATTCATTCGTAATAATTTCTTTGAGAGCGGTGGCTAATTCATTTTCTTTATTAATTTCAAGCGTTAAATTACTATATTCTAAGGCCTTATCTTCTCTATTATTGACAAAGAAAAGAAGGGCAATGTTGCAGAGTGGATCTAAAAAATTTCGATCTCGCTCATTTGCATCTTTAAATAAATTAAGCGTTTTCTCATCTTCCTTAGAATTAATAAATAATGTGAGGCCTTTTATATTGTAGTTGTATGGATTATGAGGTTCGAGTTCAATTGCTCTATTAATCAATCCAAGAGCTTCTCCGTAAATCTCTTTGACGGCTGAATCAGTTGGCGGAGAATTAAGATAAAAATCAATACGGAGTTTTGAGATCATTGCATCTGCACGAGCACGGAGCATACGTGGATTTTGAGGATGAGCTTTCTCTAATTCTTCTAGAATAGTAAGTGATTTTCGAATAAGACGAGTATCACTCGAAAGTCTTCCAATAATAGCATAGGTCTCTGCTTCTGCAATATGTGCCTCAATAAATTCTCTATCTTCACGATATGCTTTTTGATAGAGAATATTTGCCTCTTTCAAAGCAGCATAGGTATACGAATTATATAACTTTTCTCCTTGAGCAAAAAGATCTAAAGCACTTCGTTGAATGTATTTTTTCCCTGTTATTTTAGAAGCTGTACTCTCAAAGATATCGGTCAATGTATTTTTTGTATAGTTACTCGTTTTTGGATGGAGCAGTAAAACAATAAGAATAGCAACAAGAAATACAAATACGACGAATAAACGCGTAATTAACTTCCTAAAAGATGCTCCATCTTTCTCTTCATTATCTATAAAGGGTTCTTTAAGTGTTGTTTTATCTTTTGATTCAGTTGATAAAAAAATCCGAGACCCACACTGAGGGCAAGTTACTTCATGAGAAAGAGAAAGTACTTTGGGGTTAATATCAACTTTCTGTTTACATGATTTACAATATAATAGCATGAATAAACTCCCTTATTTACAAGGCATTAAATAAAAATGGATAGTTAACTTCTACGATCCCGCCCCCACGTGGTCGTGGAAAACGCCATCGCTGTACACGCCGAAGCATACAATCTTCCGCCCCAGGACTACCCAAACTTGAAGCCTTAACATATGCTTTTTGAACATATCCATTAGCCTCAATAACCCACGTAATCTCAACTTTTCCATTTAAGCCAGGATCCTTCATAAGTTGAACATCATAGCAATATTCAAGTTGCTCAACATTTCTTTTAACAACCCTATCAATCTCTTCTTTTGTTAAAGAACCTATAATAATTGTTTCTTCTTCGCTTATGGTAATAACTGATTGCGATTTAACTTTAATCTTTCCAATGTCCTTTTTACCGGTTCCCGGTGCTTCGCCAAAAGCCCCGCCTGAGCCCAGTTTTCCAATACCTATGACTTCTCCGCCGCCGCCGAGTCCCTCGCCTCTATTTCCAAGTCCTCCAGAACCAACTCCTCCACCAAATCCCTTTGTTCCTGTACCTTTGCCGGGACCACTTGATTGTAATCCTTGGGTAGCCTCTTCAAAACCTTCGCCCAAACCCCCTTTACCAAAGATATCAGTATATTCACCTTTTTTTCCTAACTCACTAATAATTGCATTAAGTCCTAAGAGTCCTCCAGACTTTTTGCCCGTAATTTTACGTTTTGCTTTTCCTTGTCCACCTGTACCGGTTCCTTTTGGAGTCCCTCCTCCTTTTGTTCCTTCTTCTCCGGGAATTTTACCCTTCTCGCCAAGATACCCGCTTTCACTTCCTCGGGTACCACGTAACATTTCGGGAGATAGGATAACAAGTTTTGTAAATCGATTAGGAGACTTAAAAGCAGTATCTATATCAACTTCTTCTGATTGAACTGGTACATAGGCCAGAAATAAAAACTGCATGAATGCAACGAAAAAAAGTATAGCAGTAAAAAATTTATCGATACTCTTCCAAAGACTTACATGATATTTCTTTGCAGGATGAACAAATTGTAAGAAAAATGATATTTTTTCGAGTTCGACAATGCATTGCAT
>CAZRKD010000069.1:0-5111 GCA_964600515.1 uncultured bacterium | reverse complement strand
TCTAGTTCAGTAAAAACCTCACCATCAATTGAAACCTGCCGAGACTTCTTATTCCCAATAAAATCATGAAGAGAACGAACGTGCCTTCCGTAACGTATTTCACCTGAAAATTTTTTATTAAAATAAAGGTAATAGTTTTTATCTCTATACCTAATTAATCCAAATGAGTCAGGAATACGATCGGTATAAAAACTAAATTGATTTTTATGAGAATTTCCTATCGTAATTTCGTGGGGTCTATCAAAATGACGAATATCAACAATATTATCATACCAGAACATCGTCATTTCAAGAACTTCGGGAATAGCTCCTGGAATAGACTCTCGGATCTCTTCTTTTTCCTCTTTGATCAGGGCTTTTTCTTCAGAGACTTGAGTTCCTTTAGCTTGAATACCTTTATCAAAGGTCATCATCCCCTCTGCTGCTTCTTTCCCATATTCAGTGAGAGGCACAGGAACTTCTTCTGAAGAAATTTCAACAATCTTATCTTCGAGCGTAACTATTATTGTACTGTCACCAAACGAGAGGATGTCACCCGAGATAAGTTTTTTCTCTTTACTCTGCGCTCCATTAATCTGGGTCCTATTTGAACTGCGAAGATCAAAGAAGAAGACATCCTTACCGTTATTATTGATTTCAATCACTGCATGAATACGAGATACCTTTTCATCTTCGAGCTGCAAGTCAGCAGACATTACTCTTCCAATCAGGATACTCTGTTGGCTCAAAGATACACGACGAACAAATTTTTCTTTATAATAAATCTTACACGAAATTGGACGTACTCTAATGGTATTCATAAGTTTATTTTTATTTTATAAAATTAACTGAATCATATAACTTCTCATCAAAATCTTTCCGTAAATTAATGAGCCCTGAAAACTCAACTCCCTTTCGTTTGAGAATAAGAAATCCAGATGGCCGCTTTAACTCTCCTTGAATCGAGAGTTCTGTAAAATCAATACGTGTCTTTTTTTTATACTTTATCACTTGTATCTTCTCTTTTTTGATTATTGGAGCCTCCTCACTGTTTTTATCTGCACCAAAACTACCAGATACAAAAATAAAATTCAAGAAGAGAAGCGTAACAATAATAATTTTCATTTTTGTCTTCCTTTATCCTTAGTTTTAATTTCTATCTTTTGGAGATAATCACTCGCACGCTTATAAAACATTCCTCCATTGGCACTGATTTTTTGGACCCTTTCAAAAAGCATTTTTGCATTTCCATAATCTTTGATATTTTCATAATATAATGTCCCGAGAATATAAGTAATCTCATCGTCCGCAGGATACTCTTTTAAAAGTGAATTAAAAATGTGAACACTTTTACTATAGTCTTTTTCTCCGGTATAGGCAAATCCCAAGAAAAATTCTGCGTATTTATCTTTTACACCTGTACCAAGATACTCTTCAAAGTGAAGAGCAGCTTCACGGTAATTACGGAAATAAAGATAGAAAGTACCGAGGTCTCTCGACGGCTCTCCCAATTTTTTTATTTTAGAGCTCTCAGTTAAATAATAATGTGCGTCCGTAAAATTCCTAAATCCAATCAACCCTTGTGAGTATGTATGCATAAGCTCGGGAGCAGTTGGATTTGATCGGAAAGCAATTTCAAATGATAGCTTTGTTAGTTCATAATTATTTTCTAATATATAATTTCGACAGAGGATATCAAATGCACGAACATTTTCCGGATTATCGATCAATATATCCCATAGAATTTTTTTAGATTCACTAAAATAGCGATTCTGTCGATAGAGTTCAGCTAAGTTAAGAAGAACATCCTCGTTTTTTTCTAAATCATAGAGCTTACGATAATGAACGAGGGCTTCTTTACTATTGTTATTCTTAAAGTAAAGCACACTCATATTCTTTTGTGCTATAGTATCCTTTGGTTTCATCTTCAGTATATCATTATAAAGAGAAATTGCTGTTTTAAAATCATGCGTAAGGTATTTGGTATACGCAAGATAATGATATGCACTCACGTTCAACATGTCTTGGCGAAGTATTTCTCTGAATACTTTTTCAGCATTTACTAAATCTTTTTGTGAATAGAGATACTTTTTACCGGTATCAATACTCGCTTTAAATCGAGGTTCTATAGTATATTTTATAGATTCATCAGGATTGACTACCACATCATTAAATCGAGGAATATAGTTTGGTCGAAGCTCGGTAAGACGCGGAATCGGAATATATGAATCTGGTTTAAATTTGGTCATATGCTGAATAGAGCGTTCGGTCCATGGTTCATATACTTTAAGCTCGCTCGATTTTTGAATCGCTTTCTCATATGCCTCAACAGCTTTATCTTCAATAGGGAATGCCTGATCTTCCAAAGATAATCTATATTCTTCAAGCTGAGCATCAGTTAAACCAGAAGGAATAGGGGCATTAAAAAGGGTTTTACTAAAGTCCTCATACACATATCCGATCATATAAAGCGATGCGATTCCGAATGCAGGATCGCCTAGATTAATAATTTGTAGGTATGAATCCTTAATAGAATTCAAAAGCACTGCTTTTTTTCGAAGCAATTCTTTTAATGTACTTTGAGGAAGCTTTAGTTTAATGTCTTTAAATTCATTAAATGAAAGCGTAACCAATTCAAATCGTAATTCACTCGCGAGGCTTAAAAAATCATTTTGATCTTTTTTAGGAAGTTTATCATAATGAACTCGTGCATACCCTGCGTATTCAGAACCTTCTTTAGCCATATTATTTTTTAAATAATAAAGTGCTAATTCTGCTGATGCTTGAAACAACACTGCTCTATCATCTTTAAAGGTATTCAAAATTTCCGAATATTTACCAGTTGCTGCCTTTATATTCTTTTGTTTGGTATATATTTGGGCAATGAAAAAATGAACTTTAGGAATTTCAGAATCCTTTGGGTATCGTTTAATGTATTCATCAGCGTTTGCGCGAGCCTTATCAAAATTCCCTAAATAAAACCGTAAAGTAATAGCAGAGAAAAGTGCATTTTTTGATTCTTCTAAGTTAGGATATTTTGTCGCAAGCTCGTCGTAACCTTGAGCTGCGCCTTCAAAGTCAGCAATATTTTCTCGTAAATTACTCAACTTAAGGAGAACTTTAGGATAGAGATCTGATTTTGGAAATGACTTTAAAAAGATGAGCGATGCACTTCTTACTTTTTTAAAATTTCTCGTCTTTTCATAATTAACAATTGCATTGTAATATGCCTTATCTCCTAAGCGAGATCGAGGATGACTATAGACAAAATTTTCAAACGCCTCGGCGAGTTTTCCGGGTGTTTCATCTTTTTTCTCAAAAATCTGTTTAAATTTAGCACCTTCAATAATATCTTTTAAGTAATCCTTAAATTTTTTATCTCCAAGATCTTTCGCCGCTAAGAATATCGTTGTATTTTTGGTAAGCTCTGCCCAATTACGTGCATAGCTCAGTGAATCTAAAACAAGGCTTGCAGATAATATCGCTATTTCATGTTTTCTATAACGTTCTATAATTGCCAAAAATCGTTTCCTGGCCTCATCGAAATGATCATATTTAAAGTAAATTCGAGCGGCATTAAATTCAATATCGGGAAGCTCAGCAGAATCTTTAATAAGAGAACTATATGTGTCACATGCCTCTATTAATTTCTTTTCTTTTTCAGGAATTTTTTTAAGAGCAACAACTCCTTCTTTTTTTACTTCTTCGCTTTTTGTGATACTCTCTTTCCGTTCAATTTCAATGTCGGTATATGCAATACGCTCCCGTGCAAGAACTAAGCCATAGACAGCTTCATTCTTATGTGATGTATGGTTCGGATCATCCAGAACACGTGTGTAATAAATATCTGCCTTTTCATAATCTTTTATATAAAAGAAAACTTCTGCTAAGAAAAAATTTATATCATAGGCATTTTTATCTTGAGGGAATTGCTGTAAATAGAGCTCATAGATCTTTCCTGAATATGCATAGAGTTCTTTATCCTGCTTTTCTTGAGCAATTTTATGATATTCCGATCCATACTTTCGTAATAGATTTTCCATTGTTACTCGAGAAAGCTTTAATGCATCAGGATCCGCTTTATTCTCTGTATGCCATGCAGAACCTTCTGCATATGAGCGAACATATTTTAAAAGCTCCGTATAGATATCGCGTTCTTTTTTGACTTTTACATAAACTTGAATGAGCTCTCTATGAATTGTAGGATTTCGTTTATATACGGGATTTTTGCGCAATAACTTGGTAAACGTGGCAATAGCTTTTTCATATTCGCCATTTGCTGCAAAGGCTCCGCCTAACTGTTCGAGTAATCGATAGTAGTAATCTTTTCCTTGTACTTGCGCAAAATAGCTCTCAGCACGATCAATATCGCCAAGATCGGCAAACACAAGAATGAGATCATTTAATGCTTCTTTTTTCAGAAGAATTCTATTTTCTTTGCTTAACTTCTCTTGACGATCGCTAAAGGTTACCACATCTTTAAATGATTCAATTGCATTATCGTACATCTCAGGATGTTTTTCATCAGCAAGATTATAATAGCACCAGCCGAGCTTCCACAATGCATATCCATAGAGTTTTGGTTGTCGTGATTCGAGAACCTTTTTATAGCTATCGATGGCATGTTGTATTTCTATAGCATCAAAATAATATTCTCCGGCATAAAGATACGCATCAGCAACGTACTCACTTTTCGGGTATTCTTTAATTAATCTTTGGAAATTCTCATATGCTTCTTTTGACTTATGAAGGCCATGAAGGCTAACGCCCAGTTGAAAAAGAACAAAATCTTTTTTCGAATACTTTTTATATTGAGTATCAATACGTGTATAGAGATCTATCGCCTTATTAATATACTCATCTGATTTTTGCTGTACGAGTTTTGGTTCTAGGCCCTTTTTACCTGCCTTAATAAATTGATCCATTTTCTTTTCATAGGCTTCGACTTCATCAAAATAAATGCTTCGCGCTTTTTCTTGATAAAGCTCTGCAAGTCGTAACATAAATTTTACTTTTTGTTCTTTATCATCGATATTTTTTAAAGATTTATTAAGGATTTTGATCTGAGTATCAACAATAGTATCGGTTCGTGCCTTTGTTCGTGTCTCCATAACTCTGGACAAACCATTCCA
>CAZRKD010000068.1:4505-8345 GCA_964600515.1 uncultured bacterium | reverse complement strand
AGCTCATGAATCTTATATTCTTTGACATCTATTTTATTAATGACGAAAAAAATCTTTTTATTATTTTTTTTAAGATGTACTGCAATTTCTTGATCTAGGGGATGTAAGCCATTCTTGCCATCTAAAAGAAATAAAAGTATATCAGCTTCTTCGATTGCAAAGCGTGTTTGTTCAAAAACATTTTTTCTGATTTCATCGGCTTCATGAAAGACAATACCGCCGGTGTCAATAACCGTAAATGCAATGCCATTGTAGGTACTTTCTCCATAAATTCTATCCCGGGTTAGCCCTGGAAAATCAGATACAATCGCCTTTTTTTCGTGAATAAGACGATTAAAAAGCGTCGACTTCCCGACGTTGGGACGTCCTACTATGGCAATTATCGGCTTCATAAATAAATTAAAAATGTGAATAGAATTGTGTGATATAGATTTTCGGTAGTCGGTTCCAGTGGGCGCTCGAATACCGAAAATCTATATCACACAATTCTATTCTGTCTAATATCCAAACTCTTGAAGACTCTGTAAATCTTCGGTCCAATTTTCCCGAACTTTTACATGCAGATCTAAAAATATATGTACATTAAGCTCGGCTTCAATATCTTTTCGCGCCGCTGTTCCAATATTTTTGAGCATCTGACCACCGTGGCCAATAATAATTTTTTTATGCGATTCTTTCGCGATATAAATTGTCGCAAATATTTTTATAAGCTTTTTTTCTTCTATAAATTGACCAATGAGTATACAAACACCATAGGGAATTTCTTGATGAGTATAATGTAAAATCTTTTCGCGAATAATTTCACTCACAAAAAATTTTTCTGTTTGCATCGTTACGATATCATCGGCGTAAACTTTTTCACCCTCGGGAAGCCGTGCTATAATTTCTCGCAGAACAATCTCTAAGCCATCTTTCTCCTCAACTGAAATTGGGATTACTACTTGGTTGTCATTATATTTTTTGATCTCATCTATTTTAAGAAGAATTTCGCTTTTTGAAATAAGATCGATTTTATTAATAACAATAATATGAGGAAGATGAACAAGTTTTTTGAGAACTTGTATTTCTTGGTCATTGAACGCTTGGTGAGCAGCTACAAAAAAAATAATAAGATCTGCCTCTCGAAAGCCGCTGTGATAGATTTTTTGCATTTTCGTATTAAGTAATGTTTTGGGAATGCCTATTCCCGGCGTATCGCAAAAAATAATCTGTGCATTCGGAAGCGTTTTAATGCCGATGATTTTATTTCTTGTTGTTTCGACTTTTCGAGAAGTAATCGAAACCTTTTCATTAAGAATTGCATTTAAAAAAGATGACTTGCCTACATTGGTTTTCCCAATAAGCCAGACATAACCACATTTATTCATGGCAAATTCATATCTTTTTTCATTTGCTTTGGCAATGTGTAATTTTTGCAAAATATAGCAGTTTTGGGGATAATTTGTCCCATTAAAAAGACACCCAAGAAATTAAAGAATTAAAAATCAATAATTTCATATAGTTATATTTCGTAAAAAAATAGAATTCTGGCACCGAATTTGCTTTATTTAAGTAGTGATCTGTATGGAGAAAATAATGAAACATATTTATTATTCATTTTTAATTGTGATTATGGGGATTTTTGTCTTTGGTTGTTCGACGTCTTCTACGCCGACGCAACCTGAACCTCAAACCGAAGCAGCTTCAACAATTACTGTTACCGGGGTCTTTACATCAATTGTATTTACGGATCAATCAGCAATAGATACATTTGGCGTCATTGAAGATGTTACGGTAAAAGATAAAGATGGGAAAACCCTTGAAACGCATACCCAGTTTCCTGCTTCACAGGCTCTTTTTGATGCAAGCAGCGATTACTTCATCATGAAACTATCTGCAATTGATGCCTCTGAAAATCAGATATTTAGTTTTAGATATACGAATCTCTATGATGTTCAAAATGAACTGCGCTATGGATATCATAATCCACCAAGTTATTTAACTGAAGCAACCTATATAACGAGCGCAGGTCAGCTTTTTAAGGCAAATCCTACCATTACGGGAGCAAGTGGGATATTAGGACTTGAATCATTTCCATCAAATGAACTCTTAAATAGCTTTGATGATGAGGGTGCTGATCCTTTTGCTGAGCTTAATGGATCATTTACATTGACCATGGTATTTCAAGAAAACGTTGGTACAGAAGATACGACGGATAAAGAAGATCCTGCTTATAAAGTAAGCTTTACCGAAGATGTCGTTCCTTCATTCCAAACAATGAAATGCACCGATTGTCATAATGCAAAAGATAAATTTGGTAATTTGGTATTAGAAGGCGATGATGTGTACAACAATGTTTTAAAAGTCATTGATAAAGATACAGAAGAAAATAGCCTCTTACTTACGAAGCCTCTTGCCGAATCAGAGCTGACCAACGAGCAGCTCGAAGAATCAAAACAACATCCCTATAAACCCTTTGATTCAATCGAACACAGCGTTTACAGCATGTGGAAACGGTGGATTGAACAAGGCGCCAAGAATAATTAGTTCTACAAGTATGCGAGAGGCGGGACTCGAACCCGCACCTATTTGCATAGACTGGACCCTGAACCCAGCGTGTCTGCCAATTCCACCACTCTCGCAAGTATTCATTTTTTTCTTGATTATTGTTTTTACAAGTATTAAAAGTCAACTTGTAATAAGGACATTTTAAAACCCTTGCAAACCCTATCTTCCTCCTCCCTAAAATCTGCAAGGGTTTTTTAATTTTTACTTCTCGTTTTAAGCTCCCGATTCACTGAGTGTTCGAAGCGATTCTTTCAATGCATTTTCAAAATTGATATTTTCACTCAATTGCATTTTCTGTAATGTTTCATGGATGCGATGCCGATGAAAGCCAAGATTCGTAAGGGCATCCGTAAGATCTCGATAGAGCTTTGTATCTCCTCGAGGTGATTCATCCAGAGCGCCAAGAAATTGTACGAGCTTGCCTTTGAGTTCAAGAATAATTCGGGCTGCGGTTTTCTGACCAATACCGGGAATAGAAGAAAGCGTTGCAGCATCATCACGTTCAATAGAATGGATAAGTGTATCAATCGCAACCTCGGAAATTAATGTCATGGCAAGTTTTGGTCCAATACCTGTAACTTTATTTAACGCGCGAAAAATCTCTCGTTCCAAAACTGTTCGAAAGCCATACAAGACCATCATTTCTTCTTTGATATATGAAAAAATAAAAAGCGTTATTTCTTCACCTTCTTTGGGAAGCACTGATATTTGCTTCTTGGTCATAAAGACTTCATAACCAATTTCATGAGTCACAACAATACATGAGTCTTCAAATTTTTTAATAATTTTACCTGATAGATGGGCAATCATACATTTTCCTTTCGTTAATTTTTTTTCGAAAACGATAGCTATGCGCATGGCATATTGCTACTGCAAGTGCATCTGACGAGTGCATTGAACTAATTTTATTTACTTTAAGTAATCTTTTAACCATTTCATATATTTGATTTTTGTCTGCTTTCCCATATCCAGTAATCGCGCTCTTAACTTCACGAGGTGAATATTCAAATACTTCGAGGTTCGACAAAACAGAACTTAAGATAAGCACCCCTCTCGCATGCCCAAGTTTCAAAGCTGAATTTGCATTATTACTTACAAACATATCTTCAATAGCAGCTTGTCCTGGTTTTTCTTTTTCAATAACGCTCTGTAAACTCGAAAAAAGTTTTTGTAATCGCTTTGCATATGAGTCAGATGCATGAGAGGTAATAACACCTTCATTAATTAATGCATACCGATCATTATCAAATTCAATAATGCCAAATCCAGTAGCAGTAAGCCCTGGATCTATGC
>CAZRKD010000068.1:0-4495 GCA_964600515.1 uncultured bacterium | reverse complement strand
GATAATTTTCATTTATTTTGTACCTATTCGCTCGAGTTCAGATTCAGAAATATCAAAGTTCGAATAGACATGTTGGACATCATCGTTATCTTCAAGTGCATCAATGAGCTTTAATAGCCCTTCCGCATGTGAGCCTTCAACCTTCATGGTGTTTTGAGGAATCATATCGATGAGAGATGAAATAATTGTCAGTTTTTTATTTTCAAGAATATTTTTTACTTCAATGAAATGAGCTGGCGATACCGTAACTTCAAATTCATTACCCGTATCTTTAATATCATCGACTTCATAATCGAGTAATAATTCCATAAGATCATCTTCTCGAATTTGTTTTTTACTTACGGTAATTACTCCTCGCTTTTTAAACATCCATGCCACCGAGCCTGATGCGCCCATGCTTCCACCATATTTAGAAAAGGCATGACGAATTTCCGAAACAACGCGATTCTTATTATCGGTGAGAATTTCAACTAAAAGTGCAACGCCGCCAGGACCGTAGCCTTCATACATTATTTCTTCATAGCTTACGCTTTCGAGTTCTCCCGTGCCTTTTTTAATTGCGCGATCAATATTATCTTTGGGCATGCTACTAGCTTTTGCATTATCAACAGCAAGTCGCAAGCGTGGGTTTCCATTTATGTCCCCTCCCCCAATTCGCGCAGCCACTGTAATTTCTTTTATTAACTTGGTAAAAATCTTTCCACGTTTAGCATCAATCTCGCCTTTTTTTCTTTTAATCGACGCCCACTTTGAATGTCCCGACATAGAACAAAACTCCTTTACTCTAGTTATCAGAGATAGTATTGTAAGCTATAATTATGGTCAAGATAGAAAATAGTGAAAAAGTATGTTTACAATAGAAAAAAAAATACTCGATGTCATTATACAAAGGATTAGAACTTTACTCGAAGATGAACTCATTGCAATTATTGCATATGGATCACGAGTTCGCGGAGATTTTCATGATACTTCTGATTTTGATATTCTCATTATAGTTAAAAAAAAATCATTTGCACTTCTTAATATGATAAATCAGATTATAACTGAAGAAGAAACTAATTCACTGAATAATTTTGGTGTAGTTGTTAAGGGACTGAATATGTTTAACCAAGAAAAAAATTCAACACTCCATTTTATCAAAATATTAAAAATGAAGGGAAAGTGTTCTATGGTGGAATTGAGTAAAGAAGAAAAAATATCTCTCTCAGATATTAGGTTTGAGAAAAGTAAAACAATGCTTACAGACGCAAAAAAGAGCTTTGAAATTGAAATGTATAAAACATCGGTAAATAGAAGTTACTATGCAGTCTTACATGCTGCTCGATCACTTTTAATACTCCAGGGAGTTGATCCATTACGCCATGAAGGAGTAAAAACAATGCTCTTACTTCATTTTGTTAAATCAAAACTTCTTTCTTAAGATGCAGTAAAAATTTTCAGTAATCTTCTTTCAATGAGAACCGATGTTGATTACGGTGATTTTGAGTATATCAGCAAAGATGATGCAGAAGAAGCATACAAAAACGCAGTGAGCTTTATTGAAATAATTACAACCGTAAAAAAACGCTTACAAGAAGAACTTAATGGATGATCTCTAGAGAAGGATATCACGACTATATTCTATTCCTATCTTCATAAATTCATCTGGAAATAAAATATACTCAATTTTATCTTGTATTTGTAGATTTATTCCTCCTGCTCTTTCTCTCTGAAGAAACTCTTGAACTTTAGGAAGTTTCAATGCTTCTTTGACATTTATCCATTGTACAAGAGGCTTCTCTACTCCATATGCTTTACTGAGTTCCCAAATCGCCCAGGTACAATTTGTTGAAAACAAATCGTACGTTTTTCCATGTATGTTTTTATAAAAAAATTCTATAGCTTTAGTAACATCCCCTTTAATAGGCATTGTTCTAATATCAGCATTTTCTCCACGAAATTTTTGTTGAAGTTCATTATAGGAGATACGAGAACACTGAAAGGGACGACATCCATATGAATAGCCTTTGGATAACACTTCTATATGCCAACACGTTCCTGGATATCCAAAAAGTTTTGCAGCTCGAGTAATAAAATTATCGCCTTTGATCAAAAGAAAATAAATTCCATTGTCATTTGTAGGAGGAAATTCTTTATTATAAGAATACGAATTGGATGAGTAGATAAGAATAAAAATAAAAGTTATATTTAATAAAATTTTCTTCATAACAAATGTCCTTTCAAAAACATATTAACTATTTTCCATGGTACTCAATTCATAATGGAAAAAATCGAGCAAGGCTTTTGATTTAATTAAAAAATCAGTCCCTATGATTCCTTGAATATTGAATCCATAATCCACTGGACCTATTTCGATCACAAAATTTCTCACGTTTAAATTGCCTATAGAAAGTTTATCAATCTGTTTTTGATAGACATATTCACTACCACCAACGCCTCGAATTCTATGAATTTCATCTTTCGGTTCTGGTTGTAATCCAATTGACTCAACTCTATCAATAGGGAAAATAGTTCCACTAGACCCCGTATCTAAAAGTACATTATCAAGATGTAAATTTTTATTTCTATAAATCAAAACAACCGAAACAAAAGGCAAACCATTTTGAATTTCTATTTTCATTAAGCAGCTCGAATACCAACCCAAAAACGTTCGTGCACGGTAAGTTTTTCATTATCAGTGTGAACTACATAATATTCTCTTTGTGGGGATTCGTTATGTAATTTTTTATAAATCTCAAGTGCTTTATGTATATCTGAAAAAATATTTACAACAGTGAGCTCATCAATAAACCGTTTATTAGATTTTGTTAACGCTTTTATAACTTCAACAAGTACCCATTGATGGGGATGTAATTCTCGAATTTTTTTCCAATGCATAGAATGTATCTACTCTAATTGAAGACTAATATCAATCGTATTCTAGTCTAAACAGAAAAGCTCTAATTATCGTCCGGATGATTAAGACTCTTAAGAGTAATTATTTTGATTGCGAGTTATTCTTCATATTTTAAATGAAATTTTAATCTGCTATCAAATTTTAGTCCAAACTGAAGAGTTATTGTTTCAAATGGTCCATTATCATCCCCTAAATATTGGGCTTAGCTTAACACTACATGTGAGGCCTCAGTGATTGCAACAACTTCTTTTTTAATGGGCAATAGTTTGGTTACTCTTATTGATCCATCGCCTTCTTCTTTCTGCTCAACCTTTTTTCTTCTATCTCCAACCATATGAATCGAAGCACCTGCTTGGCCGATACCTAAAATCAGACTGATTAAACTACTTGCATTTGAAGACAGAATAAGTTCAGTACCACTTTTGCTAGCTGATTCTGCCCAGGGTAAGTCATCATGTTTCCAAAATCCAACTACCTCATCTTTTTTATTAAATGCAACTAAGTAGAACCAAAATTTTGTTGTCATTTGATAAGGCTCCACATTGAATATGAGATTATCTCTATTTGGATATTGTTGCGGAGCAATTTGAATAGGTTTATCCTGTCTTACTAAAAAATGAAGATCATTATTTCCTTGCAACTGGATCTTAACTTCTATTAATTCTTCATCATGGGGAGTTAAATCCATATGATCTAATCCTAACCCAACTTGATCTGCCATAATATCATTTTTATTATAAGGTGAAACTTTATATGATTCTTCAATATCTAATTCAGCAGGTATTTTATTAATTGTTCTTGTCATTACGTTTGCAATTAGGGTATTTGGATTACTTGCTCCAAATATAAAGAGCCCTATAGTACAATTACTTGGGTTCTTATAAACTGAGAGACCTTCCCAAGGAAGATTGTTGAGTGAATTAGCTGACGATGAAGAACCCGGGATCTTCGAGGAGTAATAACTTGTTGCAATTGTTCGGCATCAAGAATTTTCCAGCCCTTATAAATTGCCCCTGACTCTTTGTCATATGAAACAAGCAATACATCTATTGGAACTACTACTTTTGATTCAGCTTTTACTTGATATAATGATGAAAATAAAATGAATAAAAATAGAGAAAGAATCAAATGGTTCTTAATAATCATAACATCACCTCGTAATAAAATTAAATTTTTACAAAAAGTTGAATTAAATGTATATAACAAGACATACAATAATAAATTTATATGCTAAAAGTCAATAAAATATTTATTTTAAATATCAATTGGTTATAATTAATTTTGCATAAACTATTTTAAAATAAATTGAATAATTTTCAGGATTAAGATACTTTTTTTTGAAGAAATATTGTCGCGTAGTAAAAAATAACTGTACATTTCTCTAATACAACAAAGCCCGAATCATCTTTCGATAATTCGGGCTTTGTAATTTAATTCTGGCAACGTCCTACTCTCCCACAAAGCTGCCTTTGCAGTACCATCGGCGCTGAAGGGCTTAACTGCCGTGTTCGGAATGGTAACGGGTGTTTCCCCTTCGCCAAAGTCACCAGAAAGCTATATTTCTTATTTCAAACCTAGTAGGCACAGTTTGATTTAGAC
>CAZRKD010000067.1:0-8360 GCA_964600515.1 uncultured bacterium | reverse complement strand
ATGATGGATCGACTTTGCCGTAGAGATAGGTATCGGTCGGCACATGAATATTTTTCTTAAGAAAATTATAGCCTTTATAAACAAGATCAACATCGTAGCTCTCTTCTTTGAAACATTTTAAAAGCGGTGTATAGCCAACAATCGTGTAATTTACAAATACTTCGGCTCCATAGGGATCAGAATCAAAATACACCCAGCCGCTGCGAGTGCCACGAAGCCAATTCATTTTTTCGCGTAATTCATAATCAACCGATACTTCTTCGACAATACCGGTAATAAAGTTAAGTCCTCGGACAAATACTTTTCCATTTTTATAAGAGAATATTGCAATATAAGAAAGATCACGAAGCGTAAAATCAACGTCGTTCATTTTCATGATAACATCCCATGAAATTTCTTTTTCTTCTAAAAGATATTCAAGTTTATCTTTTCCAATTATTTCTACTTTAGGAATTTTTTGTATGTCAGCCTTTATCTGATTCTTAATTTCTTCTGATAATGTTTTATCAAAAATTAATGCAAATTTATATGCGGGATTATTTTCTATTTCTTTTGGTAAATGCTCCTCAAGATTATCAGAACGTTTTGCACAGGATTGAAAAATGACGAACAAACAAAAAATAATGATTATTTTCATACTTATTTTTTCAGAATAACTCTGGTATTCGCCATGATATCGCCTAACCGTTGGTGATTATCTTGTGCAATCATTAAATAAATTTCAAATGCGATAAAAAAGAGCCCCACCGTAAAAAAGAGAATCCATCCTAAAAGAGGAAAAGAGAAAAAGAAAAATGTTACAGCAAACAGAAGATTTCTGAGCACAAGTTGATAGCGATCAGGACCATATGGTTTGCTACTTATAACGATTAGATCCATGAGTTTTTTCCCAATACTTCTATGGCCAAACATCATATCTGAAAAAAGCATATAGAGAACGCCTATGAGTGATCCAAAGGGATAAAAAATAGACATCGGAATAAAAACTAAAAGGCTATCAATAAATTTTGCAACAACTCTTCGCAAAACAATTGACTCACCCCATTCTGATAAGAGCTTCATATAAGTTCCTTTTGAAATAATTCTTTAGTAAAATAACTTATAATCAATCGCGCTCCCGCTCGTTTCATAGCAATAAGAATTTCTTTCATTGCTTCTTCGCGATTTACTATTCCTGCTTTTGCAGCGGCATCAATCATACTGTATTCTCCACTAACGTTATATGCAGCAATAGGAATTGAAAAAGTATCTCTTATTTTCCTAATGATATCAAGATAGGCAAAAGCTGGTTTTACCATAACAATATCCGCTCCTTCTTCGATGTCTAATCGAACTTCCCGCACTGCTTCTTCGGTATTTCTATAATCCATCTGATAACTTTTGCGATCACCAAATGCTGGCTTTGCCTCTGCAATATCACGAAATGGCCCATAAAAATTCGATGCAAATTTAACCGCATATGACATGATACTCACATCAGTATAGCCATCTCGATCAAGTGCGGTACGAATTGTACCTACCCTTCCGTCCATCATATCTGATGGGGCAACCATGTCAGCCCCAGCTTCCCCATGACTCACAGCAACCCGCGCAAGAATATCGAGTGTTGTATCATTGTCTACAACGTTATTCTTTAAAATGCCACAATGTCCATGGTCCGTATATGAACAAAGACACACATCGGTTATAAGATAAAGATCAGGGTATTGATCTTTGATTTTTCGTAGCGCTTCTTGAACAACTCCATTCATTTCATAAGCATGTGACCCTTGCCCATCTTTATGCTCCGGAATCCCAAAAAGAAGAATTGCCTTAATACCAACATGTACTATTTCTTCCACTTCATGTATAAGTACATCAGAGCTCATACGTGCAATACCGGGAAGTGATGCAATATCCTCGCGTTTATTTTTTCCCGGAATAACAAAGGCAGGCATAATAAAATCTTCGCGTGAAAGCCCTGTCTCAGCAACAAGTTCTCGGATAGTACTATTTTTTCGTAATCGTCGTGGTCTTTTTGTTATCATAGTTTTCCTTTTTTATTATAATGATCACACATCGCTTCTACAAGAGAAGGCAGTGTATACTTTTTTGGAACTATTGCTTCTCGATATCCATATTTCTCTAAAGTCTTTCGTGTTATAGGACCAATAACTCCAAAGTATACTCCACTCAGATGGACTCGAGCTTTTTCTCCTAACATCTCAAAAAAATTGGTACATGTTTTTGAGCTTGCAAACGTAATGACATCGATGTGATTTTCGAATAGTACTTTCTCTAATTCTTTTCCATTTCGTGGTTTTGTCGCTCTATATAATGGAAGAATAGTAACGAGTGCCCCTCTCTTCTCGAGAGTTGCTTCTAATAATTCCCGAGCTTCTTTGGCTCGAGGAATTAAGATCTTTTTATTCTTAATATTTTCTCGATCAAAATACGTTACTAAACCTTCTGCTCTATGATCTTCAGGTATAAAATCAGCCTCTATTCCAAAACTATGTAATTTTTTTTCTGTTTCACTACCAATACCGATGATTTTAATACCGTGTAATTTTTCTTTCTCATGAAAATTTTTAAAAAAGTATTTTACTCCATTCTGGCTCGTAAAAATAAGATATGAATAATCTCTTATGGATTTAAGTATTTGAATTGTGTTTTTGGTTTTAATTTCATCAAATGCTATTGTCGGAAATTCAATCGGCACTGCTCCCCTTTCTTTTAAAAGATTACAAAATAATATTGCATCTTCTTTGGCTCTCGTAACCAAAACGTGCTTATCCAAAAGAGGCTTAGCTTTCGTATACATTTGGCCTTAAGCTTAGGACAAAAGACAAAATTAATAAAGTATTTTATTGACTTAGAACTCATTTCAAAATTATAAACTCCTACACGCAATCAGAACGGAGAGACCAAAGTGCAACGAAATCGAGGAGCGAGGCGTACTCTTAGTTACGCCACAGCGACGAGATGAGGGTTCGCAAAGGTATGCGAAGTTATGATTGAGTGTAGGAGCCTTGGTGGCGGAATTGGTAGACGCAAGGGACTTAAAATCCCTCGGAGGGTAACTTCCGTGCCGGTTCGAGTCCGGCCCTAGGCATTTCTTATATATTTGCTTATCGTAAAACTAAAATGTTATTATTAAATTTATGCCGGTAAGATTATTACGTTGTGTTTATTGTTCTCGTGAATTTTCATTTACAGAAACCGAACAAAAATATTTTGGTGAACGAGGCTACGAAGAGCCAAAACGCTGCCCCACATGCCGTGGAAAAACAAAACAAAAAGAAGAAGAGCATCAAAAAAATCTTCATGGAAATGGAAATCAAAAAACACGATACTATCGTGTAAGCTGCTTTTCATGCGGTGCTCAAACTACAATCTATTATCGTCCCACACCTGACCGCCCTGCCCTCTGTTCTGGATGTAATCAAGGAAGTTATCGGAAACGTAGACGATTCTAGAAAAGATATCCCACTTTCAAGAAGACATTATGATAATTATCATTTACCCTGCCATCGGTAATCGGGAAATTCAGTCGAGAGCCTGATCCAGAAAAATTAATATCAAAATCGCTCAACTGATACCCAATACGTACGCTATAACTTGTATAGAGATACATGAGTACTGAAAAAGAAGCTATGTGATTAAATAATGGCATACTTGGGTCTAAACCCGTAATAACATCATCGGCTGCACCATCTCCATCGGAATCAACCTTACTCTCAGAATAACTTGGTTTTATGAGGGTATCATAGGTACCATGAATACCAAAGCGTATATCGCGATTCGTCGGTGGAAATAAATACTCGCCATTTAAGAGGCCAATATTCAGACCCATAATAGAATTATTTACTGAGAAAAGCACTGGTTGCCCAGCGTCAGTGGCATCATCACCGCTAAATGAAATAAATCGAAATCCCAAACGTGGCGAAACACTGACAAAATGTTTCGAATACGAAATAACATATCGAAAGCTCATATTTGGATTTATTGAATGAACATAGCTGGTAAGGGTATCCGAGCTCTGATTATTATTAATCACCACATCGTATCTATACCACGAAAAGCTGTATTCGCCATCAATACCAATGTCGATGTCATTAAAATTATAAAAATAGTAAGAGCCACTTATTCCCGTAATGAGCCCTTGCGGATTTCCATAATCAATGATAGTAACTGGATTTGGATCAGCAGTCGTAGATGCATTCTTTAACGTATAATCTTTAATTTGTGCGCCTAATTCAAACTCAAGGTGTACTTTTGGAGCAGATGATTTTTTTTCTTTGAGAAGTGGTGAACTTACTGGTTCTCCTATTTCTTTTGGTGACATTTCATCTGATTTTTTCTTTTCCATTGATTCCCAATCGGGATTTTCATTCGATGGCTGTGGAACAAGTGATTTTTCTTTATCAACCTCTTCTGCATCAACTACTGAGGAAGCATGAATCCAGCCTGTAATATTGAAGCCTTCTTCAAATTGAACACTCACTTTATACCATTCGCCTTGGGTTTCTAAAACCTCATACCGCGTTCCTGGTGTCGCTTCAATAATTGGGACATCATTATTATCGGGATTCGAATATACTGGCGCTTTTTTATCGAGGCCCTTTACAACTATAGTTAATGCAAATGAATTCGTTAGCCATAAAAACGTCATGCAAATAAATATTTTTTTCACAATAGATCCTCCAAATCATTAATAATAATCAAGTTGTAGAACCTGATCAAGTTTGAAAAAGAATTTTTTTTGCAAAATGTATGCTCTTTAGTTCTTTTTGCCCATGCAACACTATTTCATTTTCTAATAGGAAAAAGAGTTCTTTCCATAGATTATTTTTCAGAGCATTTTGAATTCGTAAATTATTAAGAAGCCCATAACCGAGGATGCGAAATATTTCAATAAGTGTCGTGCAAAAGACGCCGAGTGGAACAGTGCTCTTTTCTAATTTTTCGAAAAAAAAAGTAAGTTCCTCAAAGAGTTTAATCTCGCAATCATCTTCCTTGAGAAAATGATCGATGAATTCGAGTAAAATACTCGCAAGCGCAAAGCGAGATAAATCACGGTGAATTGTATCAAAGGGAATCTCGATCGAGGTCGTGATTAATTTTCCCATACTTCTTGACCCTGCGCTCGAATACTCAAGATTCAGTAAATGAAAATAATCGAGCCCACCAGAAAATCGTTTCAGGCTTTTTTTTGCAGCTTTCGCAAAGAAGGTTTGTTTCTTTCCCTTGTCGTTAATTACTTTGAGAATAATATCTGATTCGCTATACGAAAATTTATTAAGAATAAATCCTCTATCGTAATTTAATTCCATTGTTCCTCAAGAAACATATACAGTTCATAAAACTGCTTTATCGTGAGTTCCTCTGCTCGAGCGTTAGTCGAGATATTCAGTTTCTCAAAAGCATCCATGCAATTATACTGTTTGAGATTATTCATAAGCTTTTTTCGCCGGTGTGTAAATGCAGTTTTTACAAGCATTTCAAAATTGATTTGATTCTTTGGAAGTACTAAAGGATCATCTCTTGTTGTAAATGCAAGCACGGAAGATTGAATTTCTGGCATTGGATAAAATGCCGACTTCGGTACATCAAAAAGATGCCGAACTTCAAAAAATTGAGTCGTAAAAATGGTGATCGGCCCATACTTTTTTGTTCCGGGTAATCCTATAAATTTTTCAGCTAATTCTTTTTGAAACATCAAAATTGCATCTCGAATCACTGCTCGCTCTTCAATCATCTTAAATACAATTTGTGAAGAAATATTATAGGGGAGATTCCCAACAATGCGGAGTTTATTGCCGTGGGAAATTTCTTTAAAATCAGTTTGTAAAATGTCATGATGAATAATTTCAACATGCAACTCATCATGAAATTTCTTTTCTAGATGTTTCACAAGAGATAAATCAATTTCGATAGCATAGAGTTTCTTGCATAACGGGGCAAGCTTATCGGTGAGTACACCTTCACCTGGCCCTATTTCTAAAACTGTATCTTCTTTTTGAAGATGTAATGAATTAATTATTTTATTGAGATAGGTTGCATCTCGCAAAAAATGTTGGCCTAATTTTTTGTTCGGTCGAAATGCGACTCTCCTATCCCTTGATTTTGATGTAGTCATTTTTCATTTTTTCGACAAAACTTCCGAGTTTTTTATAGAGGCGACGTTTTTCTCTATTCTTCTTTTTTGAAAGAACATAATGGGCAATTATGGGAAGCGCAATTGTTGTATCAGTGTAAACCACAACGGTTCCGGGCAATTTATCAGGATTAATTTTCCCCCAACTTACTGCCTCAGCTGGCGTTGCACCTGAAAGCCCCCCGGTATCAGGCCGCGCATCGGTAATCTGAATAAAATAATCATGCCCATCTTCTTTAAGGCCTAAAATTTCCTGAATGTAAGGCTCAGTTTGAAGCAAGAAATTCTTCGGTGCTCCACCGCCACAGACGAATACCGAACTCTTCATATTATTTTTCTTTGCATGATAGACAATTGCCGCGGTTTCATTAACATCTAAGTTAGGATCAAATTGAATTTTATATCCTTCAAGAGATGTGAGCGCTGCATTCATACCAATTGTGCTATCCCCAATCGATGGCACATATACGGGAACTTCATTGCGGAAACATGCTGCTAAAACACTGATATTTTTCACACCTAATGCTTTTTCTCGCGCATCTACAAATCGTCCCAACTCATAATGAAATTCAGCACATCCCATTTTTTTCTGAAATATAGGCTCACGAATAAGCTGCGTATAAAATGCATCGGTATCAAATAATACTTTTTGATCAAAAAGAACGTCATAGACTCGAATGACACCATCTTTTCGTAATACCACATCATCCAAATGCGGCGATCCTTGATAGAGATCGAATCCTAATGGGAAATGCGCATCATGATATAAATTTGCACCAGTCGAAGCGATGTAATCAATAAAGCCTGCTTCGATAAGCGGTACGAGGCTCGATATTCCCAATCCTGCAGGCGTCAGCGCACCCGTGAGGCTAATTCCTACAAGCGAATCATCGGCAGCCATTTTTTCGGCAAAAAGCTGACAGGCTTCGCGCAACCGCGCGCCATTATATGCTTGAAAACAGTTATCAACGAAATCAACAAAACTTTCTGTACGCGAAACATCTTTCGGAGCAATTTTAGGTAATTTATTCAACATTTTATTTTTCATGTGCAATTCTCCTTATATGCTACTTTATATTGAAATGCTCTCTGATTTTCAATAACTTTAGCATATGACTATTCATAACAAATTTATGCGTCTTGCTCTCAAGGAATCAGAGAAAGCATTTAAAGCAGACGAAGTTCCCATTGGAGCAATTCTTGTGTATCAAAATAAAATAATTGCTCGAGCATATAATAAAATAGAAAAAACACACGATGCAACGGCTCATGCAGAAATTCAAGTAATACAAAAAGCATCTAAGAAATTAAAATCATGGCGACTCAATGATATGATTTTGTATGTAACCTGCGAGCCTTGTATTATGTGCGCTGGAGCGATTGTGCATGCACGGATCTCGCATGTGTATTTTGGTTGCAAAGACAAACGCTGGGGCAGCTTTTATTCAATCAATGATTTCTCAAAAAAATTTAATCATAGAGTTACAATTTCTGGAGGAATTTTAGAAGAAGAAGCAAAGAAATTATTGCAGAATTTTTTTAAAAGAAACCGATATCAATCAATCTAATTAATAGCAAAACTCCATGTTTTTACAGGCGGAGCTTCTTTCACGGATTTACACTTGTTGCTTTCTGCAAAGTTAGATAATGATGTAATCCTAGCGGGTCGAGCCATCTATCACCTTGAGAACAGGAGGCCTAATTTTCCGGATAAATTCTCTTTCCACTTAGATCTATATGAAATTCATTACCTGCCTTGTCTTGAACCATTGCTCGACCTTCAGCGTAAGAACTAACATAAGTATAATTTTCCGGATAAATTCTCTTTCCACTTAGATCTATATGAAATTCATTACCTGCCTTGTCTTGAACCATTGCTCGACCTTCAGCGTAAGAACTAACATAAGTATAATTTTCCGGATAAACTCTCTTTCCACTTTGATCTATATGAAACCAATTACCTGCCGTGTCTTGAACGCTTGCTCGACCTTCAGCGTAAGAACTAACAGCAGTATAATTTTCCGGATAAACTCTCTCTCCACTTAGATCTATATGAAACCAATTACCTGCCTTGTCTTCAACACTTGATCGACCTTCAGCGTAATAACTAACATCAGTATAATTTTCCGGATAAACTCTCTTTCCACTTAGATCTATATGAAACCGATTACCTGCCTTGTCTTTAACTCTTGCTCGACCTTCAGCGTAAGAATCAACAGCA
>CAZRKD010000066.1:0-8407 GCA_964600515.1 uncultured bacterium | reverse complement strand
TTCGATTCTTGATTCAATTGAAGGGGAACAAGTGCGTTTCTATCAAGTAGAACTCGAGATGGTTGATGTAAAAACCAATCGCAAGGTCTGGATTGGACAGAAGAAGATCAAGAAGCTTGTTGAACAATCAGGGCATTCATTCTAATTTTTTATGTATCAAATAAACTTTCGATTAATTTTTTTCATACTCGGTATTCTTCTATTCATAGGTTGCGGCGTTAGCGGAAAGCATTGGCAAAATGTCGAAAAGATGATGATGCGGGAACAGTATTCCGAAGCTGATAAATACGTTGATGCTAAAAAAGATAAAGAATATGGAAAACGAAACCTTGTACTCTACTATCTTGATCGAGCATTGATTCTTCATCACGATGGGAAATACAAAGAGAGTAATGAATTTTTGGAGAAGTGTGAACGGCTCATGGAAGATCTTTATACGAAGAGTGTGTCTACATCAGCGGCTTCGCTGACAACGTCTGATAATATTATTCCTTACGAAGGCGAGGATCATGAAAAAGTCCTCGTGAATATGCTTTGGGCTTTGAATTATACATTGATGGGCAATTTTGAAGAGGCGCTTGTTGAAGGGCGAAAAGTCGATAATAAATTGCAAATGCTTCGCGATCGATATGCAGAGGAAAATAAAAAAGCAAAAAACCCCAAGGAAAAAGTTGATGTTGCCTATACCGAAGATGCATTCATTCGTTATTTTATGGGAATCTTAAATGAAGCAAACGGCGAAATTAATGAGGCATTTATATTTTATCGAGAAGCGTATGAGACGTATCATAATTATCTCAATCTCTATGGAACGCCGGTGCCGCCAATGCTTAAAGAGGATATCTTACGAACCGCGCACGCTCTAGATTTTAAAAATGAATATGATCACTATCAAAAAGAATTTAATACAAGAGAATCATTATCCAAAAAAGAAATTTCAGAAAAAGGAACGTTAGTTCTCATTCATTATAATGGGCTTGGGCCATACAAAGAGGATTTTTCTATAAATGTTGCAATTCCATCGCAAGTCAATCTTGTGCGAGTTGCATTGCCAACCTATAAAGAACGTTCGTTTCGAATTGACCATGCTGAAATAGAAATTGATAGCACAATAGTTGGTAAAACATATATCGGGGAAGATATAACAAAGATTGCGACACGAAATCTTAAAGATCGCTATCCGCGCATATTGAAAAAAACAATTGCACGACTCGTTGTTAAAGAAGCCGCAAAATATGGATTACGGAAGGCATCTGATAGCGATAATCAAGCAGTGGCGGTTGCTGGTTTTATTGCCTATATTGGCTATATGATTTTTGGCGCCGCAACTGAACAAGCCGATAAACGAAGTTTTCGTTTACTTCCGGCAGAAATTCATTTAGGAAAAATGTATCTTGATCCCGGAACATATGATCTGACATTGCATTTTAAAGACAAATATGGCAATGATGTTGAGACAAAGACGTATAAAAGTATTACATTAGAAAAAGGTAAGGCACATTTTATTGCTGTGAGAACGTATAAATAGGATTTGAGATTCGGGATTTAGGGGTTAGTAAGAAAATTTCTTTCTAAATCCTAAATCCCAACCCCAAAATCCTCATTCAAGAGGTGATGATGAAAAGGTTTTTACTAACATTTTTTCTGATTTCAATATCCCTTCATGCTAAGTCGCTTCCGGAGTGGACAGCTACCGGGAAGTATGAGAGGTATTCTCAGATTCAGTATCTGACGGGATTAGGAATCGGAACAACAAAAAAGGCAGCTGATGATCAAGCTCGTGCGGAAATCGCAAAGATTTTTAATGCGCAAATAAAAGCTGAAAGCCAGGATATCATGAATTCCACTCGCCAATATGCAAAAAATAATAGTGTCAATGTTCAGTCAGAGGAGACAATTAAAGATATAACACGCGTGTCGACGGAAAAAACACTGAATGGAATCGAAATCAAAGAAACAGTAACTGAAGATCTTCCCGATAGTTCAAAACGATATTATTCACTTGCAGTACTCGATAAAATTAAAATGCAAGTTGACCTCGTGAGTGAAATAACAGGTATTGATAAAGCAATCGATGAATTAGTTATGTCTGCTGAGGGAGAAAGTGATCCGTTAAAAAAGATTCGCTCTTTTTTTTCCGCGATTCGTAAAACACTCAAGAGAAATCTTTTAAATGTTGATCTTAAAATCGTTGACACCATAGGAACCGGCGTAGAGCCAAAACATAGGCTTTCGGATTTAAATTCTAAATTATCAAGTGTACTCTTAAGTGATTTTAAAGTGGGTATCATCCTTGATAAAGAAAAAGTTAATAATATTAATTCAGTTGAAGAGGCGCTTCTAGATGGCCTTACCAAAGAAGGCTTGATCATTGAACCAGATGTAACTAAATGTGCGGTAACTATTACTGGGAATGTTGAGTTACAGAATATTAAGCATCCGTTAAATAAAGAAGGATGGGTAATTATGCAGTATTCTGGTTCATTTCAAGTAATCGATGCAAAGACAAAAAACCAATTTGGATCATATTCGATTAGTGGAAAGGCAACAAAATTAACTGAAGATGATGCGCGCAAAAATGCCATTGAAAGTTTAAAAAAAGATATTGCTGAAAAAGTTGCGGCAAATATTACGAAGTCTATATTTAGTACACCAGAAAAGTCTCAAGAGAAAATAGCGGAGCCAAATGTATGAAACTAAAAATAATTATTTTATTATGTTTACTTGGCATATCAAGCACTCCTCTTCTTGCGCATACGGCTCATCATGAAGATGAGATTACGCGTGAAGAATGTACTGAATGTGTACAAACCATGCGACGATTCGAGCATCATAAATTTTGGAAAATCCATCGCAAAGAAGCAGGCTCATTTTCGCTATCACTCGGTATGCAATGGTGGCTTCCGGTTGGGGAGTTTTATGATCGATGGGATGATGGTTTTGGCTTCAATATGCATTTTGATTTCTGGCTCACCGACAATCTCACTATTGGCTTTATGTTTATGGATATTGATCTTGATCCCAATTCTGCCGGATTTTCAGCTGACACTACTGGCTGGGATAGTAATATCTATAGCTTTAGTTTTGCACCAAAATATTTTTTACTTCCTGATAGAATCTTTGCATCTCCTCATGTAGGTTGGTTTGGCATTCGGAGAAATATTCCGAACTTTGCAGTACTCGATACAGCAACTCAAAGCGCACTTGGCAATGAAAATAACCTAGGCACCGGAGGAGAAATTGGCGTACTTATTTGGAACTTTGTAATATTTGGTGTCGGCTACAACTACATCTTTGACGAAGGCCAAACCGTATTTATTGATCTATCGTTTCATCTGTAAAAGAGCTACCCCGTCCGCCATAGGAGGACGGGGGAGCTCTGGCCCTTGACAAAATATAGATAATCTGTTATCATGTAGCTTAAATATGTAAGCATGAGGGTAACTATGATAAGAACACAAATTCAGCTTAATGAGGATCTTGTAAAGGAACTCAAAAAAATTGCGAATCTTTGTGATATTTCTATTGCAGAACTCATACGACAGTGTATTCGGCAGCATCTCAAGATGATATTCGTAACAAATAAAGAGGAACAATGGAAAAGAGCTTCCTTGCTTCTAGGAAAATTTACTACACCTGACGATGACATATCAGAGCGCCACGATGATTATCTTAAAGGAACTTTTAAGTGATCTGTTTTGTTGATACTTCAGCTATTTTAGCGCTCTTGGTACATAACGATAAAAACCACACAAAAGCGTATCGAGCTTTCGAAAAACTTAAAAATGACGATGCAACACTTGTCGTTAGTAATTATATTCTTGTTGAGTCATTTGCTCTTATACAAAGTAGGATCGGATTATCTGCAGTCCGAGCGTTTCAAGAAGAATTTCTCCCGCTCGTAACGATACATTGGGTTGATAATGATATTCATCATGCTTCTATTACAGGACTTCTTACCGCTAATCGTAGGGCATTAAGTTTAGTTGACTGTGTGAGTTTTGAAATTATGCGTACTATTCAAATAAAAGCGGTATTTACTTTTGATAAACATTTCAAAGAACAAGGGTTTGATTGTATTTACTAGGTAGGCGATTCCGTTTGCGCAATATATACTAAAGTTTCTTTGTTCTTCTTTCGTTTATCAAAATAATGATTAACCAAAATTCCAGATAAAATAATGATAAGACCGGTGATTTCATTTATTGTCGGAGGAAGTCGTAAGAATACGATGTCGAGTATGATTGAAACAAAGGGAACGCAGAACGTAATATACGAAGCACGTATTGCACCAATTGATTTGAAAAGCCTAAAGTAGAGTAAAATTGCTATTGCAGTACTAAAAATCCCTAAATACAATGCTGAGCCAATGGCTTTGCCACTTGCTCGTAATAATTCATGCCATTGTTCGAATTCAAAAATATACGAGGCAGGAATGGTAACAAAGAACCCGGAAATGCACTGGATAATGAGATTGGGAAGTGTCAGTATATTTGCCGAGAATTTTTTTAAAATCGCTGCTGCAATTGCGTATGATATTGCCATTCCTAATATTGCCAATGCTCCATGGAGATTATTCGTTAATCCCAATTGTATCTTTGGTAAAAAAATAGTCATGATTCCGATAAAACCAAGCATTATTGCAAATATTTTTGTTCGGGTTACTTCTTCTATTTTGAATACAAGGCATAAAAGCAAAACCCAGATGGGATAACTTCCATTTATGATTGAAGCAAGCGCCGGCGACGTATATCTTTCTCCCCAAAAAAGGCAACACCACGGAATTCCTAAATTAAAAATTCCCACGAGAATAGAAAAGGGAATTGTTTTTCGAGTGCCCGCAAAGCTATATTTTTTAGAAAAAATAAATTTAAGCGCAAGAAGAAAAGTAAGCGCTGTTGCAATCCGCATCGAAGCAGCAAGATATGGCGGGATCTCCAGTACTGAAAATTTAATGGCGATAAATGACCCACCCCAAATGAATGTGAGAAGTATAAAAATAAGAATATTCATAGGTTCCCCATTTACAAATATGGATAAGGCTTATATATGTATACCAGTATGATAAAAATAGCAAAACTAAATGAGAGGCCTGAAATATTTTATTCTATTCAAGGCGAAGGAAAAAATATTGGTACTCCGAGTGTTTTTATTCGGAGTGCTCTTTGCAATCTTCATTGTATATGGTGCGATACTCCGTATACCTGGAATTGGGGGAAATATAATAAAGATGATATGATTTTAAATCTCACTCCTGAGCAAATCGTATGCGAAGTTAAACGCTATAATTGCAAAAATATTGTTATTACGGGCGGTGAGCCGTTCTTGCAACAAGAAGAATTTCTTAATGTTATAAAACTTCTTAGAGAAAATGATAATCGTTATTTTTTTGAAATTGAAACCAATGGAACGATTAAGCCACTCCAAGAATTTGATCAATATATCAATCAATACAATGTATCGCCCAAGCTTGCAAATGGAGGTGACCCACTCGAGCTTCGCGAGAGGCCTGATGTGTATGAATTTTTTAGAAATAATCACAAGGCATATTTTAAATTTGTTATGGTTAACAAAAATGATCTCAATGAAGTTATAGCATTAGTTGAGAAATACAGATTGTCGAAAGAGAGAATTTTTCTCATGCCTGAAGGGACGAGCGATAAAGAAATTGGAGAGAGACGATTATGGATTATTGAAACATGTAAGCAACTTGGATTTAGATATACTGATCGACTACATATCCAACTTTATGGATCCAAACGAGGCGTATAAGAGTAATTGTATTGATCTTCCCCCTCACTCTATTGTAGATTAATATTCGATGATGAAGGGTCTTTTACAATGAGTTCACGAAGATTAGCACGAGAGTGTGCATTAAAATTTCTTTTTGGTTTTGATCTTGTTCGAGAAGATCTCGAGGCTCATCTTGAACGGTTTAAAGCCCATTTTGATGATTATCACAAACTGGGAGAGCATGGAGCCTTTTTTGAAGAAATTTCAAGAGGTGTCATTACTCATCTTGATTTACTTGATGTAGCAATTGAAGAACACTCCGAGCATTGGAAGATTAATCGTATGAGCTGTGTCGATAGAAATGTTTTACGAATTGCTACGTTTGAATTACTCTATCAAAAAAATCTTTCTTCAAAGATAATAATTAATGAGGCAATTGAAATTGCAAAACGATTTGGAGATACGAATAGTGCTTCTTTCATCAATGGTGTATTAGATTCAATAGCAAAAAAATAGGTGTATGAAAATAGTAATTTATAAAGGCAGTATTGATTTTTTGAATTCTTCATTACTGATTCTGCCATTATATGCCGATGAGAAGCCTTTGAAAGAACTTGCCGGCTTTGTAGATTGGCGGCTCCATAATTTTATTTCTCACATGATGATGGATAAAATTATTAATTACGATGATGAAGAAAAAATTCTTCTTTTCCCTAAAAAAACATTGCCAATTGAGCGATTTCTTTTAACTACTCTTAAAGAGCGCAATGGAATGACGCGAGATTATTTTAAAGAATATATTACTGAAGTTATCACGACGGTTGATAAATTAAAGATTTACGATTTTGCTATTCCATTACCGCGTTTTATTTCGCATGAAATATCGCTCGAAGAAATTAGTAATATTTTTTTAAAAGAAATTGCCAAGAAAAAAAGTAAAGAAGCACACGAATTTAATAAAATTTTTCTCTACATTGAAACCAAGGACGAATTAAAAGACCTTGCGCTCTCTCTCAAAGGTCTCGATAGAAATTTACCGATTAACATGAATGTCGAAATCATGAACCCGGAATGCTAAGATTTTTCATTTCTTTTTGTTATTTTATTGCTCGGATCAATTTTTGAAAGCAGCATATCACGAGATAAAAAATAATTTTGTTTCGATTGGAGGGCATAGAGTTTTTGGAAGACACTTTTTGCTTCTTCATTTTTTTGTTGTTTCAGAAGAAGAATGCCTTTGTAGAGCAACGCTACGATTTCATTTTCATCAAATGATAACAATGTAGTAAGTACCGAAAGAGCTTCATCGTAATTCCCATTCTTACCTAATTCATATGCAGTATCAAAAAGTGTACCTTGATGCAGTGGTTCTCCGAGTGAAAAGATGTTATTCAGATTTCGAAATAAGTCTTTTGCTTCTTGCGATCGACTTTTTTCTATGAGATTTGCAGCGGTAGAATAGTTATTTATTTCTAAGTCCAGTGCATTGTGTATGCAGATATTAGCCTTTTCAATCTCGTTATTTTTTAGATACATCTCTGCTTCTTCGAGAAGAAGTGAAGATTTGAGAGAATCTTTTGTTTCAGAGCTTATGTCATGAGCAAGTACTCTCAGTCTATTTTGATCGCTCGACATAAAAGCTAAAAATCTATTAAGCTCATCGATACAAAAAGTATTCCCCGTTGATCTAAAAATTTCTTTGAGTTGATTAAAATAAAAATGCGATTTCTCAATATTACGTTTTTGCAAATACGCAAGCCCAAGAATAGTAAGTGATTTTGTGTTTTTGGGACTTTTTGCCTCGAGCGCTTCTGCGGTTTCAATTGCCTCACTCAGATTACTCATCGAAAGATCAATATACATGATGCGTTCAAGTGCATAGAGATCTTCGCTATCTTTTTCGTGCAATTTTTCAAGTGCAGTTTTTGCTTCTGTGAAATTATTTTTTAAAAGTTTTTCCTCGATTTCTGTATGCGCAAGGCGGGATTTTATTTCTCGTAAAAATTGAATGTTCAGTCTTCCCGTTGCTTCTTCATCACAATGTTCTTTAAAGCATAACTTCATTTCATCATCGTTCACGTGCAACTCGAGATTATTTGAATTGGGGATGTGAATGAGAAAGGGAAGTTGGCGCAAGAAAAGATGCATAGGATCAAAGGTTAAATAACTCGAGCTCAATGTTTCCCAATATTTTTTTTGGGGTAAAAAGATATTGGTAAAAATTGAATAGGGGAATAAAGGAATATTCGAAAAAATAAAAAATTCTTCGGGAACAAAATAAAACTTTGTGCCCACGAATGGATAATAAAAACACTTAAAAGAAATATCGATATAGTTATTTTCATGACGATATTTTCCCGAAAAGACAAGATATCCTTCATGGGTTGCAATTCTATGAAGCGTAAAAAGATCATTGTCCATAATGCGTTTAATCGTCATTAAATTAAAATTAACTTCAAGATGCTTCAGTCGAAATGTATAATCTTTAAGAGATTGGAGCGGCTCATCTCTTTGTATGGTATTTTCCGAAATATCGTGGAGGAGCATTTTTTTTATATTAAATGATTTGATAGCCAAGTTTTCTACGATAAATGTTGGTTTATTATCGATAAGAGAAATTTTAAAGGGAATGTGTGGGCTCACAATTGTTATATAGCGTAAGGAATGTATATAA
>CAZRKD010000065.1:4023-8428 GCA_964600515.1 uncultured bacterium | reverse complement strand
GAAACGCTATATTATATTCTACGTTTGATCGGTATCTCCTCCAAGGGGTGAAATATGTCAAAATTCAGTCCGTTCATTGGCAAGGTCAACGTACCTTGCAGAAAATGCCATGCTTTTGTTAGGGCTGGTGTTTTCGAAAAGTTAGAAGTTTGTCCTCATTGCAGGACGAAGTGGAGCAATTAGGCTCCTTTTTCACTTTCTTTTAAGCAGGTATCTGGGTATATCTAAGCGTCTTTTTGTTTGTCTGTCTGTTCGTTTGTTTGGTTTTGCTCGTTAAACATACTGAACATGTCTGATTGATTGATTTGTGATTGATTAAAAGGTTGGTTTTGAGTTTTTTTGAATCTAACCCACTTTTTTCTGCTTCCTTCCTTTTCAAATCGTTCTATTATTCCTGTTTTTTGTTCTACTACAGATAGGAATCCTCTTAAACCGTCTTCGCTCTCCATACCCATACGCTTATAGAGATCAGAATAGCTTATCTCCCCTACTTCTTTTAAAAGAGAGAACAGCTTTTGTGTCTGAGGAGTTAATTTAGGGGACTTTGAGACTTCTTTTTCAATGTCTATGATGGGCTTTTCAAGTGCAAGTTGCACATCTTTAGGCATCTTATAAGAGGCATCGCGCAGATGGGTTAGAACTGACAATAGAGTCTCGAATCGCTTTTGCTCGTTGTCATCAATTGATTTAAGTAAAGGTAAGAGATAAGCTTCAGCCCATTGCTTTGTGAGGGTCATGGATTCTAAACGTTCTAGTGAACCTTCGATTGATTTGAGAGAGTGACCGGCGTAACCAGCGGCCAAACCGAGTTCAAGAGCATCCTTCTGAAGACGTATATCAGCTTCTGCACCCGACTGAGTGATTGATTGATTGATTTGTGATTGATTGATTGATTCAGTGATTGATTGGTCTGATTGATTGATTGATTTGTTTTTAATCAATCGCTTAAACCAGTCCAAAATCATAAAATTATATTGTATTCCACACAAATAAGCTTTTCGATCAAAACTCACAGTAGTTCTGGAGCTGTTAATTCTCACTATTCCTATTTTTGGTTTTTCTACATCTAACTCTCACTTTCATTCACTGGAGATAATTTTTCTCACCTACTATGTAAGACGTCTTACAATATATACAAACATATATTAACACTCACTTCTTTAATAACCTATATTATATAGAGTATGTTTTATTATCTCTAATAGCAACTCTCACTCGCCCATTAAGTCACACTAACAATTATTTTGTATATTATATTTTACAGTATATATTAGAATTTCTCATTTTTTGTTAAGAATCAATTCACTCTCATATATATAATACATCACATATTTTATTTTTATAGTAACTAAGTGAAATAGGGTATATCCGTCTATTAAAAAACGTAGAATTTCTTCTTCAATAACTAATAGATAACATAATTTGGCTTACTTATACTCACGGAAATATATATTACACAATACATATACTCTACAAATTTCGATAACAACTATTGTTGTGAGAATCAACTTAGTCCAAGGCATTCATTATGCAATCTGGGGATATTATCCTGAGTTAAAAATCGATATTTTAAGAGGGTCTGCTGCAGGGTTGGGAGTAGGAATACTCGGTGCCGGTGCAATTGGCAGGGATTATCGATTTGTTGCATTGGGACTCGTCATTTATGGTGCAGCTAGGTTTCTGCCTCGGTTACATGGTTACAAGGAACGGTGGAGGTTTAAAGACTAAATAGTCACTCGGATATATATTCTACACAATATAAGTGAATAAAGCTTGAATGTTAAGTATATTGCTTATGAGTATAAAGCTGTATGAAAGAGTAGATCGTTTTAAGGAAGATTTGTACAGGAATGCATTTAGGTACGCTGGTACGGTAGCTGGGGTAGCTTTGGGATTGTACGCTACAAAAGATATTGATAATTTTATGATCATCGTTGTTGGTTGTTTCGTACCGGCAGTTTTAGGTAATATAATAGGTGGTTATATCGACAATGGTCGCCAGGGAACAAGATAGATAAACGCTCAAACATATATAATATAGAATATAATAAAGGTTAAGTTTTTAACAAACAACATAATTTCATGGAATTTGGAAAATTTTTACGTATAAATGGTGACCTTACCGCTTTCACGGGTATTTTAACCGGCCTAACATTGCCTTTAATTGGCATAGCTGCTTATGAAAGTAGACGTTATGCAGATCTTTATTCTCAGCACAGACATCCTGCTTTAATGGAAAGATCGGAAATGTATGCTTTTATTGCGCCTGCTATGGCAGCAATTTACCTGATGGCAATGGCTCCAGTCGTTTATGAGGCTGTCAGAAGATGGAAAAGCAATAAATCACTCTAATATATATTCTCCATCACAACATCGTAGATAAACTGTATTATCATAAAGCTTTTTAGCTTATTTTGGTTGGTAAAATCGAAATATAATTTCATTTTTCGGATTTCCAAACACTAATTGAATGACTGATTCTTCGCCGATATATGACGGTTTTGAGTATACCAAATCTTTGAAACAATGCTTTCACTCCTTTATTGTACAAATATTCTGTCATGATTTATGATTAAAAAGTAATCTTTAAATCTCTTCTGAACCTCTCACTTTACAGAAATATATGTAAAAAGATGTAAAGTATATATAAAGTACAAGTATAGATTATCGTGGTATAAATGGGAAAACAAAAATTCGGTTTAATAGTTCCAATGTATGTGGAACCTAATGGAAAAATGAAAAGCTTCATGAAGGTAGCTAAAAATCCCAGAACTATTCAGGAGTATCAGAAATTTATGGGGAAGTTAAAAGCTAATCCTCTGAACTTCAGTAAAAAGCTTCGAGAATATGCTTGGAAGGGAAAAACTTTGGACGATATTGAGAAGGAACTAACTGGTCAGAAAAGACGATAGTTTTGCTTGGCGTTAACGTAATTCTACTTAGAAAATCATCAGGAGTGGCTATCACTGGTGTGGGTATTCTTTGCTTGTCATTAATGCTTCGAATGGATTTTAGAGTAGATTGTTTAACAATATCTTCACGATTCCAACCCAAAAGACAATCAACCTTACTTGAACTTGCTAAAGCTAAAATTAGAGCATCTGGTGATTTTATCGGAACTTGCTCTTTGTATGCATTTGCTAATTTTCTAACTCTTGAATTACTCTTAACTTCATAATCAACCAGTTTGTTGTACAAGTTCGAAAGTGATGGTATAATTTTCAATTCTTTCTTAAGGATATCCAATCCAACAACATCAACTTTAACCGCAGAAACTAATGTAATAATTTCTAGAGAATTTTTCGCTCGTTTAAGAAAATTTGTATCTTCTTTTGAAGATTTTGTTTTATTTTGAAGAATTGTTAGAGATGGTATATCTGATGGGATGTTTGTATCTAGTGTTATTGTTCTTATCTTTTTGATTATACCCATTTTACTTTAGCAATATTTTATTCTCTAAATTAATAGAACTTTTTGGTAAACGGTGTAAACTCTCACTTTCTATTTTTCAAGTTCCAATCCTTGCTAAATACTTTTCCAGATCTCTGTACTCGTCAGATCTATCCAAAAGACAAACAAGAATAATCTTTGACCCCAATACAACATAAATCAGTCGAGTTTCACTACCTTCTATATTCAATCTTATCCTAAAAACTCTTGAATAAAGTTTGGAATGTATTGCTTTGGATCTGAAAGGATTTTGTTCAATTAGTTCTACCTTCTTTTTGACTTGCTTTTGATGCTTTTCTGACAAGTTGTTGAATTGTTCCTGAAATGATTCAGTTGCAACTACTTCGAATTTCATTTTAAGGCCTTGAAAAGCTCATTTTTGCTTACCAATTTGCCTTTTCTTATAGAAACTTCTATTAGTCTGTCTATCAACTCTATCTCTTTTCCGGTAAAGTTTTCGTCGTAATTCTTTTCCATCACCTTTTCTCTTATTGCGTCTGTTGCGAGCTCTTGCAGATTTTTATATCTATGGATTTTTGAATATCTTTCTGCCGCCCTTTTCAAGTCTTCAGGTAATCTGAGATTAATTTGTGGTTTCATAGATACCAATTGGTATCATTACTATATAAAGTTTTCGTAGGGGTTCATTTCCCACATGTTTTGCAGAGGAGACAAAACAAACCTTATTTTAGTTAGTAGAAGTTATATCAACCTTGTTTTGGTCGGAAATCTTTAAATCTCTTCTGAACTCTCACTTTCTGCGTTTAATTTGTAACGGGACTCTCAGCTCTTCTTCGGCTATTCTATCCGCATACATCTCGGTTATTTTTGCATCCAACTCTATCAACTTTCTGACAACCGGATTTTCTTCGTTCAATCTATACATCTGTGACTTGCCGACAATTCTGGTCTGTCTGACAATCTGGTTTTTTCCTAATGTCTTCCAGATACCATG
>CAZRKD010000065.1:0-3923 GCA_964600515.1 uncultured bacterium | reverse complement strand
CTGAATTTTTTGCTATTTGTGTTTTGAAGTAATCAAAAGGCCTGTTTTCTAGTAAAAAGTCTACACTCTCACAAACGGTGTATTTCCCATGACTAAAACAAATGAGGAAAGAGTTTCCTTTTTCATAATCTCAACTCATTTTATAGAGTTTGGCTTTTCCTTTTAATTTCTTTTTTAATTTTTCATCAAATGTTGCTAATGGTGTACCATCCTCTCCAGCTAAAGAAACGAATACGGCATCACCGCCTTTAATACTGAATCTGATAGTACTTTCCACAGCTTTCTTCATTCTTTCAATAGACAACTCTTTGGCGGATATCATGCTATTGTCTACTAATGTGGTTAATTGGTCTTCTACTATGGTTGCGGCATGTTCCCCGAAAGATCTTCTAATTACACCGCACGTTTCTGGAAGTGCTAAAGTAGGTATTACGGCATCTATTTTTTTATCCAAGATGTCAGAGTATATCGAAAATCCCTTTTCATGAAATTTATCAACGTCGGAAAATATACTAACTAAAACTGTAGAATCTAACACAACCTTCATTTTTATCGCCTTTCTTCTTGTACCAAGTCTACCGATGTTTTACCTTTTGGCCATCGTTTTCCTATCATTCTAGCTATTTTCTTCACATCAGCAAGCATTTGTTCTTTTGTTATAGGCTTTAGTTCTGTCTTCTCTTGAGTAGTCATAACTCTAACTAAAGACCCTGGTCCGAGATGCATTAGTTCTCGCGATTCTTTTTTCAATACTAGTTGGCTTTTTGATCCTAATCTGGTCAGGTACTCTATTTTTGTCATACATTTTATATCGTATTACATATATTTAAGTATTCCATTTTAAAACGTAAGAAATAATATTAGTTATCACTGAACTTTATGCCATAAAAGGTTGTATCTTTTGATACAGTTTCTCCAATATCGCCAAATCTTCTTTGTTTTTGTTAATTATAGGCTCCCATTCACCCTTCCTAAATAGCTTTTCTATATCTTCACCTCTGATTCTATCCGTAGGCACTTCTATGTTCATCAACCGGCATGCTATTTCCAGTGCAATAAACTGAAATTCTCCAGTGGAAGAAAAGAATTGCATACAGTCCATATGATTAGAACCAACATCCAACATTCTCCATTTATTAAGATTTATATTTTTTGTTTTCTTTATCTGGTTTATTACGGATCTTACATTAAGAAACGGGACGTCAAATCCGTATCCATTCCATGTTACTATTTTATCGATTTTGTTTTCTGATACGAATTGCCAAAATTTTGTCAATATTTCCTTTTCATCGTTGCCATACATCATCAATGGCTCTTCATTCTCTTTTTTTATACCGATTGAAATTATTTTACCGAAAAGAGGATGGCTAAATCTTGGTATGTTTCTGTCCATCAAATAGCTAACAATTTCTTTATTATTGAATTCTAATGGTGTAGTTTCTATGTCTAAAAAGGCAGTTGTCAAGAATTACACCTCTACATTATAATATTGCATAAATTTATTAATATTAAAGCCAGATTACTTTTGAAAGGAATGAATCTTCTAAAGATATCATCGCTCTCTGACTTGGGCATATGCCAAGTTGAATTCTTAGATAAAATGCTGGGAAAAGTTGAAAGAACGCCTTCTATGAAAACTGGCGAGAAACACCATGAAAAGTTAACTGAAGGCATGGAGAAAATTAGCGATGAAGATATTATAAGGTTGGTTAAGGAAGGGAACAAATTCACCGTAAGAGAAGTTTCTGTTAGGAGCAACGAAACTAAGCTTATCGGCAGGGTAGACCAGATAGATTTTTTAGGTTTCAAAAGAGGTTTGTTTAGTTTTAAAAATACGAAAAACTCGGCTATAATATCAGATGATAAGTTTAGCCGAAAAGAGCATTTTGATATACCGAATTATTATAAATTACAACTAGCTGGATATAGCGTCGGTTTACAATCTGACCCACGTTTTGAAGAACTCGTTGATGTTATAGGTGTAAAACTGGCATTCCATAATATTGAAACCAGAGAGCATGTGAATACTTTTGAAGTGGATTCTGATAAGCTTGACTTGTGGGAAAATAAGATACCAAAAGTGGTTGATGAGGGGTTAAAAATATTGGATAAAGGAAAAGCTGAACATAAAGGTTTTAATATTGAGACGGGTAAATGGGACAATTGTTGGAAACATAAAAGTTACTCTATTTGATAGATATGCCAGGCCAATATGAAGAGCTGAGTTGTCCATTTTGCGATAAATGATCAGTTAACTTTATAAATAAGCAAATCGATCGATCTAATCGTGAGTCCAAGAATTCTATCGAAAACTGAAAATCAAATAATACTGGATGAGGGAGAAGGCTATAGGATAAAGGCTACTGCACAAAGAGTTGGTGCTTTTGCACTAGTTGTAGTAGATTGTGAGCATCCTAATTACGGTTATTTTGCTGATGCGATGTTGTGTTTTAAAAGTTTACATATGTTCGATTGGAATGCAATACCTATTGCAAATTGGTGTTGGAAATACAAAAGTGAAGAAGGAAATTTAAATAGCAGATTTTTACTTGGAGAATTTCTAAAGGGTTACCCAGAACTGAAAGAACTTTTTAAACTAAAAGTAGATATTTGGGATAATTTTGTGTTTGTTGAGATACTTAATTCAGCTAATATAAAATGGGAAGACGTAACAGAATTCCAATTCGAATTTACAGAAGATACGCTAGAGATTATTTTAGGTAAAATCAAAGGAATTAAAAAACATGGCTCATCTTGGTTGTATAAATTTGAAAAGTTCGAAATTATAGCCATCAAAATGGTAGACAATTGGATAACTATTAAAAAGGTTAGAAGAGTAGACCAAAAGCTATAGATCTTTAAGTTACAAATTATTTATAATGACGACCAGAAATTCGTACTTCTTGATTTCCGTATCAACAAAAGAGAATTTGAATCTGTGTATCAAACATGCTTTAGCAGGGTTTCCCAGCAGTAAAAACGGTCTCTGGACATTTTTGGAAATTAACAAAGGTGATTTTGTTTCATTTCTTTTTGGAGCAAAAGCTTATAATTTGTATAGAGTAAAAGAAAAAGTTGCTATTAAGAATGCCGAAAATTTGCCTCCTTGGAAACCTATTGTACTCAGAACTTATAAAAAGCTTTATTGGTTTCCATTTAGAATAACCCTTGAGCCGATTAGAGAATTTCAAGAATCTTTAGTAAGAACGGAGTTTTCCTATATTGCAGAAAATTTATTATTAAGAGGTGGTATATGAAAACACATTTTCAAGCTGATCAAACAACATTACAAAATGTCTCTGAACTAGGTGGATTATTCGATGGTAATGTAGATGTGCTAGATTTAACGTATGAAACTTTCGCACCTGAATTTACTTTAGATAAAAAGAAGCAAGACATATTAAAATTGCAAGAATTGATTATACAATCTGCTATAAGACAAAATATTTCTGAGGAGAATACGATGAAAAAGTTCTTAAATATGATAAATGTCACTGACCTGGACAGTAGAAATTTAGAAGTTCTTGGAGAAAAGGCATTACCACAAGGTCATGTCGATATCTTAATTAAAGAAGCCACTCCCACAGGTATGTCTAAGAAAATAGTAATCGAAACGAAAATTAAGGCTACAAAAGCTGATTTAGAACAAGTGAAATCATACGTAGAAGAATTGGATAAGGAATGTATTTCTGGTATACTGATCGCTAGTAATTTTCAAAAGAAATTAATCGAAATAACCAGCACTCAAAATTTGAAATTGATTAAGTACAGCTTAGATAAATTAGAAGGAAAAGAAAAGTTTTCTTTTGACGACCTGAAAGAAAATATAGAATTTGAGCTTGTAGAATAAAATTTTAAGAACTAAAGTAGATCACTAACCTTTATATCCTCCCAAACGATCGATCTGATCATGGAAAACGACA
>CAZRKD010000064.1:0-8535 GCA_964600515.1 uncultured bacterium | reverse complement strand
TGATCTTGAGGAATCGATTAAAAAATATGAATTAGGCATTAAACTCGTTAAAGAATGTACTGCAATACTCGATGCAACATCAAAGAAAATTACAATTCTGCAAACAGCCGCGAATGGAGAAGTAAAAGAAGAGGACTTCCCTGATGCCAAGTAATACAATGCCGATTGCTTCCTATCTTGCAGAAAAGAAGGAAGTAATTGATACTCATTTAAAAAAAATCTTTGGAACAAAACTTCACGACTTACAGCATTTAGTTGATGCTATTCATTATAGCTTACTCGCCAATGGAAAGCGCATTCGTCCAATATTATGTCTTGCCACATTTGAAGCATTTGGAAATGATTCGATGAATGCAATTCAGATTGCCTCGAGCCTAGAACTCATTCATTGTTATTCACTCATCCAAGATGATTTACCTTGTATGGATAATGATGATCTACGTAGAGGAAATCCAACGAATCATAAAAAATTTGGAGAAGCTGGTGCTCTTCTTGCCTCTGATGCTCTCCAGACTGAAAGCTTTAATCAAATTGCATCATGTCCTTACTTTGGAGCTGAAATAAAGAATGAGTGTATTAAGATTCTATCCTATGCTTCAGGATATCACGGAATGGTCGGAGGGCAAGTACTCGATCTGCTTTATCAGGGCAAAGATATTACGCTCGAAAAACTCCAAACACTTCATTCTCTCAAAACAGGACGCCTCATCGAAGCTTCAGTTCTCATGGGCGGAACACTAGCTCTTCAAGATGCAAAAACCAAAGAACATTTAGCACAATTTGGGCAATCAATAGGACTTGCATTTCAAATTAAAGATGATGTACTTGATATTGAAGGCGGAGATAAGATCGGCAAAGATCAAAAGAGCGATATAGCTAAAGACAAGACAACATTTCCAAAAGTGCTTGGCTTAGAAGCATCAAAGAGAGAATGTGAAAAGAATTACAAAACTGCCATTGATTCATTACGAAAGATTAAGGCAGATACAAGTATACTTGAAAAAATAGCGGAATTCATTATACAACGCGATCATTAAGGAGCTATAATTATGACATCAAAAAAATATATTCCTCTTTCACAAATACATTCACCTCAGGATTTGAAAAAACTAGATATTGTTGATCTCGAAAAACTCGCCGGCGAAATTCGCGAATATATTCTCGATGTTGTTTCACAAACCGGAGGTCATGTTGGTGCAAGCTTTGGCGTTGTTGAATTAACATTGGCACTTCATTATTTATTCGATTCGCCTCGCGATAGTATTTTCTGGGATGTTTCGCATCAGGCATATCCCCATAAACTTTTAACAGGGCGCTATGAAGCATTTAAAACCCTTCGCCAATATAAAGGTATTGCAGGATTTTGCAAACGCGATGAAAGTGAGCATGATATCTTTGGTGCAGGTCATGCAAGTACTGCAATATCAAGTGCATTAGGCTTAGCCGAGGCAAAATATCATAATGGAGACCCGTCGTATACAATTGCCGTTGCTGGCGATGGAGCATTGACCGGCGGCGTAGCCTATGAAGGCCTCAATAACGTAGCAGATCTCAATCGCAATATTATTATTATTTTCAATGATAATGAAATGAGCATTTCTCCCAATGTCGGTGCATTATCTGCATTTGTGAGCCGAGCCACAACCGGGCATTATATGAATTTGGTTCGTGAAGAAGTAAAACATCTCATGAAAAAAATTCCAACATTTGGAGATAAGATCTATGCCCTGGCAAAAAAGAGTAAAGAAGTCGTAAAAGGCATTCTTTCTCCTGGCCTTTTCTTTGAATGCCTTGGGCTTCGCTATATTGGCCCTATCGATGGACATAATATACAAACGCTTGTCGAGACATTAAAAGATATTAAAGAATTGAAAGGCCCCATACTTCTGCATGTACTCACCGAAAAAGGCCATGGCTGTGAATTCTTAGAAGGCGATCCTTTAAAATGTCATGCATTTACACCGTTTGATCGAAAAACAGGAAAAGCGATTCCGAAAAAAAATGCAAAAATCACCTATACAAAAGTCTTGGGAAATACATTACAAAAATTGGCAAAAGTAGATGATAAAGTTATTGCCATCACTGCTGCTATGAAAGAAGGGACGGGCTTACAAGACTTTGCTAAAAACTTTCCCGATCGTTTCTATGATGTTGGCATAGCTGAACAACATGCGGTTCTTTTTTCAGCGGGTCTATCACTACAAAAGATGAAGCCATTTGCATGTATTTATTCGACATTTTTACAACGAGCCTTTGATCAGATTGTGCATGATGTGTGCCTCCAAAAACTGAACGTTTGTTTTGCAATGGACCGTGCTGGGCTTGTTGGTGATGATGGACCAACTCATCATGGCGTTTATGATATCAGCTATTTACGAGAACTTCCCAATATGGTCATCATGTCACCAAAAGACGAAAACGAATTACAACACATGCTCTACACTGCAACAACATTCGAAGGTCCAAAAGCAATTCGATACCCTCGCGGTGAAGGCCTTGGAATTCCGATGGATGAAACGTTTAAAACTATTCCCATTGGAAAAGGCGAAGTGATAAAAATGGATTCTGATAAAGAGTATGTTCTTTTTATTTCTCTTGGCCATATGGTACAACCAAGCATTGAAGCAGCAGAGCTTCTCAATAAAGATGGAATTAATTCCGTTGTTATTAATGCCCGATTTGTAAAGCCGCTTGATACTGAATTAATCCTTAAATTTGTAAAAGATGCAAAGCTCATCGTAACTGTAGAAGAAAATGTTCTAACGGGCGGTTTTGGATCATCAGTTCTTGAGTTTTTAAATGAAACCTATGGAAATATTCCTATCCCGATAAAACGCATAGGTGTTCCTGATCGCTATATAGATCATGGTAGCCAATCGCTCTTACGAAAAGAAATAGGACTTGATCCTGAAGGCATCGCAAAAACAGTTCGCCGACTTGTGCCTCATGTACAAACTGAAAAACCAACAATAACAGAATCCTCCCAAAATGATTTCATCTCTCAAGAACCAGCAATTCAAAAAGAGGCAATAAAAAATATATAATTATGAAACTCGCGAAAGGACAGAATATAGATCCCAAACCCTTTGAAATTTCCGAAAAACTCAAAAGCATTGGTATTACGAAAATTAATCATTTGTATTATAATCTTACTCGTGGAGAGCTTTATGAAGAAGCGCTCCGTCGAAATGAAGCAAAGCTTGCAAGTACTGGACCTCTTGTTGTTGACACGCGCCCGTACACGGGTAGATCACCCAATGATAAATTTATTGTTCGCGAAAAGAACTCTGAAGATTTAGTCGATTGGGGAAAGGTTAATGTCCCTTTTGAATCATCTAAATTCGATGCTCTTTACACAAGGCTAACTCAGTATCTCCAGGGGAAAGATGTTTTTCTTCAAGATCTTTACGTATGCGCAGATCCAACCTACCGAACAAATTTACGAGTTATCACTGATCGTGCATGGCAGAGCCTCTTTGCAGAGAATATGTTTATTCCTATTACTAAAAAAGATGAATTACGAAATCACAACCCTGATTTTACCCTTATAAGTTGTAATGGATTCGAAGCTGATCCAACGCGTGATGGAACACGATCAAAGGCATTTGTCATTATTAACTTTGCAAAAAAAATTATTCTTATTGGCGGAACATATTATGGCGGAGAAATTAAAAAGAGCGTTTTTACTATTTTGAATTATCTCTTGCCTTTGAAAGGCGTATTTACCATGCATAGTTCTGCAAATATTGGAAAGGCCGGCGATACGGCAGTTTTTTTCGGTCTTTCAGGAACAGGAAAAACAAGCCTTTCTGCCGATCCAAGCCGTGGGCTCATTGGCGATGATGAGCATGGCTGGGGAGATAATGGCGTATTTAATTTTGAAGGCGGTTGTTATGCAAAGATGATTAAACTTTCAAAAGATCGAGAACCTGATATCTATGAATGTGCTCATCAGTTTGGAACTGTTCTAGAAAACGTAGTTATGGATGAACATACTCGAATCGTTAATCTCGATGATAATAGTTATACCGAAAATACACGCGGGGCATATCCGATTTCATTTAATAAAAATATTATTCCCAAGGCACGGGGCCCTCATGCCACAAATATCATTATGCTCACCTGCGATGCATTTGGTGTTTTGCCTCCCATTTCAAAATTAACACCCGAACAAGCAGTTGAACATTTTTTACTCGGCTATACTGCAAAAATAGCAGGCACCGAACGAGACATGAAATCCGACGTTGAAATGACATTTTCAACCTGTTTCGGTGCACCTTTTATGGTTCATAAACCAGCTAAATACGGTCACATGCTCAAACAAAAACTCGAGAAACATCATGCTGAGTCATGGCTCGTCAATACCGGCTGGACCGGTGGACATTATGGCGAAGGCGAAAGAATTCATATTAAATATACACGAAAAATAATTGATGCTGCTCTGTCCGGAAAATTGAATACTACAGAATTTAAAACCGATCCAATATTTGGTCTTTCATATCCAACAAATTGTGAAGGTGTTCCACAAGAACTTCTGAATCCTATTGATACATGGAAAGACAAAGAAAAATTTCATCAAACCGCTCAACACTTGGCTGAAGAATTCAAAAAGAGATCGTATTCTTTATGATCCAAAAAAAGTATCAAAATAAAATTCGTACGATAATGACTAAATACCTTGATGCTACTACTCGGATTTTTATTTTTGGTTCAAGCATTATCCAAAGTGAATTTCATGATATTGATGTAGGAATTATTGATGGAAATACCGGCAAAAATATGTTATACAAAATACAAGAGGAATTAGAAAATTCTACAATTCCGTATAAAGTAGACATCATTGATTTTAACACTGTTGATACAAAATTTAGAGAAAAAGTTTTACGGGAAAAAATACTATGGCTTACGTAAGCGAAAAATTGCAGCAATTAGAAAGCGCTCTTAAAAAATTAGAAGAAGTTCTGAATATGCCATTTTCTGAAATAACCAGAGATGCGGCGATTCAACGTTTTCAATTCACGTATGAGCTTCTTTGGAAAACAATTAAAGTCTATTTAAGCGAAATTGAAAAGATCGAAGCATCTTCTCCACGGGCTTGTTTTAGAGAAATAAAAAATCCTCTCAAACTTAGTGACGAAGAGATTGAAATGTGTCTTCGTATGGCAGACGATAGAAATCGCTCAGTGCATATTTATTCCGAAGAATTAGCACAGAAAATATATGAACAGCTTCGCAATTATTGCACTTTAAGCAAAAAAATCTATACTCAACTGTCACCGTGGAAATAACGTTCGTGCAAAACAGTTGATCTCATGATAAAAATCATCTAGCTTTGTATACATTTCAATCATATATAGTAACAAAGGACATAATTATGTTTGACAAAATTACAGCTCCCACTGAGGGGCAGGCAATCAGTGTTTCAGATGGAAAGTGTAGTACCCCACATAATCCCATAATTCCTTTCATTGAAGGAGATGGAACGGGAAGAGATATTTGGAAAGCATCGAAAAAAGTCTTTGATGCCGCGGTTTCACGAAACTACAAAAATGATCGTAAGGTTATCTGGCTTGAGATCTATGCAGGAGAAAAAGCATGCGAGGTATACGGGAAAGATATGTGGCTTCCTGAAGATACGATTCGCGGAATTCAAGAATTCAAAGTTGCAATTAAAGGACCGCTGACAACCCCTATTGGCGAAGGCTTTCGAAGCATAAACGTAAGCCTACGTCAAAAACTTGATTTATACGCCTGTGTTCGGCCGGTTCAGTATTTTTCTGGCGTTCCTTCTCCAATGAAAGAGCCGGAAAAATTAAACATTGTCATATTTCGCGAAAATACCGAAGATGTTTATGCTGGTATTGAATGGGCAGCTGGAACAAAAGAAGCAAATACGCTTCGAGATACAATTATTTCATTCGGCAAAGATGTGCGACAGAGTTCAGCAATTGGAATAAAGCCTATTTCTGAATTTGGATCAAAACGTCTCATTCGTAAGGCAATTCAGTATGCACTTGATAATCATAAATCGGTTGTGACGATTGTCCATAAAGGCAATATTATGAAATACACCGAAGGGGCATTTAAGAATTGGGGTTATGAATTAGCCCGCAGGGAATTCGGTGACGTTGTTATTCCCGAAAATGAACTCTGGGAAAAATACAATGGAAAACTTCCGCCCAATAAAATTCTTTTCAATGATCGCATTGCCGATAGCATGTTTCAACAACTGCTCTTACGGCCTGAGGAATACTCGGTCATCGCAACAACAAATTTGAATGGCGATTATCTTTCCGATGCAAGCGCTGCTCAAGTTGGAGGCCTTGGCCTTGCGCCCGGAGCAAATATTTCTGATACCATGGGCGTTTTTGAAGCAACTCATGGAACCGCTCCAAAATATGCGGATAAAGATGTCATTAATCCATCTTCAGTTATACTTTCCGGGGCTCTTATGTTTGAATTTATTGGATGGCATGAAGTTTCAAAACGCATAATTAAAGGCTTAGAAAAGACAATTGGTGAGAAATATGTTACCTATGATTTGGAAAGGCAAATGAAAGGCGCAACAAAGGCAAAAACATCTGAATTCGCGGATCGAATTGTAAAAAATATAATGGAGTAAACCATGGGCAATGAAAACATAGATTTTAAGAAAGGCCTCGAGGGTGTTATTGCAGCCCTCAGTAAAATCTGTGATGTTGACGGCATCAACGGGAATTTAAGCTATTACGGCTATAGTATATTTGATCTTGCAGAACAGGCGACTTATGAAGAAGTTGCGTATTTGCTTCTTTATGGAAATCTGCCGGCTCAAAAAGAATTAGATGGGTTTTCAGCACGTATTAAAAGCTTTCAAAAATATGATTCTACCATCATTTCGATATTCAAAGAACTGCATTCGGGAACTCATCCCATGAAAGCACTACAAATTGCATATGCACTTTTAGGTGGCGTTTGGGATAGTAGCGCCAAAAACAATAACGTTATTGAAACGCTTATTGCATATATTGCACAAACACCGCTTTTAATTGCAAGCTATTACCGAATAACCAATAAGCAGGAACTTATAGAACCTGACAAATCGTTAAATTTTGCGGGAAATTTTTTGTATACACTCATAGGGAAAAAACCATCAAAAGATCATGAGAAAATTTTTAACACGATTCTTATTCTTCATATGGAGCACGGCTTTAATGCATCGACATTTACGGCTCGAGTTGTTGCTTCAACACTTGCACCAATATCATGCGCATTATCAGGAGCAACAGGATCGCTCTACGGACCACTTCACGGCGGCGCAAATGAAGAAGTTCTAAAAATGCTCGATGAAATTGGCTCACCCGAAAATGTTGAAAAGTGGATTGATACGGCAATTGAACAAAAGCGAAAAATCAGCGGCATGGGCCACCGAGAATATAAAGTAAAAGATCCGCGTGCAACAGTATTACAAAAATCATTACACCAATTCGCAAATGACAATCGTACCAAAAATCGCCTTGCCATCGCCGAAAAACTCGAAAGTTATTTTGTTAAAAAGATGACCGAAAAAGGTAAAAAGATTTACCCCAATGTCGATTTTTATTCAGGAATTCTTCTTTCAAGCCTTGGAATTCCACCCATTCTTTTTACTCCCATATTTGCCCTCGCCCGTGTTTCTGGCTGGTCAGCCCATATCCGCGAACAGTGGGAGGACAATCGAATCTTCCGGCCTGAGTCGGTGTATATTGGCGAAGAGAATAAGGAGTATATTCCGATTAGTGAACGATAAATCCATATAACTAAAAAACATAAAAAAAGAAGTTTAAATTATTCAATCAGAAAGCGCCAACGAAAGAATCCAAAGTTCTATCTCTTTGATATTGGTGTAAAAAGAGCACTCGAACGAATACTCACGATTAGAGCACAAGCAAGAACTCATGAATTCGAAATTCTTTTTGAACATTCTATTATTAATAATGTTTCAGAATATCTCGTAATGAGACTAAAAATATTTCTTTCTTAATTATTTTATAGAGTCGAACGTAGCGAGGTATTTGGCACTTCATCTCCTCATGATAAGAAAAAATTCAATTACCTCTTTATTGACTATGATTTAAATTTGGCGTACAATTTTAAATCATGTTTAGTAGATTACTTAACTACCCGAAAAAACGAAGTTTTTTTCTCTTCGGTGCACGAGGAACTGGAAAAACAACCTTCATTAGTGAACATTTTTTGAATAAACACTGTATATGGCTTGATTTACTCGATGTTAATAGTGAAGCTGAATTTCAGAGAAATCCGATGCTTTTAACCCAACGATTAGAAGCGCAAAAAGACGTGGATCCTGAAAAAAACTGGGTTATTATTGATGAAATTCAAAAAGTACCTTCGCTTCTTAGTATTGTTCATAAAGAAATTGAGAAGAAGAAGCTTCACTTTGTATTAACTGGCTCAAGTGCCCGGAAATTAAAACGCGGCGGAGCAGATCTTCTTGCGGGACGTGCTTTTGAAAACTATCTTTTTCCCTTAACCTACGTAGAACTTGGAGAACAG
>CAZRKD010000063.1:0-8538 GCA_964600515.1 uncultured bacterium | reverse complement strand
ACCTATGGTTACGGAAAAATTAATACAAGAATGCATTATTGCTACAAAAAAATATGGAGCTTGTGTGCATGGAATTCCTCTAAAAGACACATTAAAAGAAGTTAAGAATGGAGTTGTAGTAAAAACGGTTGATCGTAGTCGTTATGTTTTAACTCAAACACCGCAAGGATTTTCATATTCACTTCTTATGGATTGTTATAAAAAGGCTCAAGCATCAGGCACGCTTTTTACCGATGATGCATCACTTGTTGAAAGTTTTGGGCATAGAGTATATGTAATTCCTGGAAATGAAATGAATATTAAAATAACAACAAAGGCTGATTTACAATTTGTTGAGTATTTACGGAGGAGTTATGTTTAGAGTCGGAATTGGCTATGACATTCATCGACTTGTAAAAGGCCGGGATTTACTTCTTGGCGGAATAAAAATACCTCATGATACGGGCTGCCTTGGCCATTCAGATGGAGATGCCCTTAGTCATGCAATTGTAGATGCTCTACTCGGAGCTCTTGGGCTTGGCGATATTGGAACTCATTTTCCTGATAGCGATAAACAATACAAAAATATATCGAGTAGTATTCTTTTAAAAGATGTCTTCGAAAAGATCAATTCACTCGGGTGGAAAATCTCTAACATCGATACGAATATTATTTTAGAAGCTCCAAAATTGGGAAAATATAAAGAAGAAATGAAAATGAATCTTTTAAAAATTTTGGAAATAGATTGCAACTGTATCAGCATTAAAGCAAAAACGAATGAAGGAATAGATTCTGCTGGGAATGGCGAATGCGTTATTGCACAAGCGATTGTTTTATTAGAGAAGATATAGATCAAAAATAAAAAATTTTATCAGGTTTATATTTCTTATTCATTTTACATTTTGATATTTGATTTTTAATTTTATTATGTATCCCTTTAAAATAAAATCAAATTATTCTCCCAAAGGCGATCAGCCTCAAGCAATAGAAAAGCTTGTAAAAAATTTGAAAGCAGGTGTAAAAGACCAAGTTCTATTAGGCGTCACTGGTTCGGGGAAAACCTTTACCATGGCTTGTGTTATCGAAAAGATGAATAGGCCAGCATTAATTATTGCACATAATAAAACACTCGCAGCGCAGATTTATGGAGAACTGAAAGATCTTTTCCCAGAAAATCGAGTTGAGTACTTTGTGAGCTATTACGATTATTATCAGCCAGAAGCCTATATTCCTCACAGTGATACCTATATTGAAAAAGATTCATCAATAAATGAAGACATCGAACGCCTTCGTCATAGTGCCACACGATCATTATATGAACGCAATGATACGGTTGTTGTTGCAAGTGTTTCTTGTATCTATGGCTTAGGCTCGCCAGAGTATTATGAAAAGTTAGCCATAAAAATTATGGTACATAACGAAGTAGATCAAAAAGAACTACTCCGGCATCTTGTCGATATTCAATATAGAAGAAACGATATTGATTTTACGGAAGGATCATTTCGATTGCGCGGAAATGTGCTTGATGTCTGGGCTCCGTATGAAGAAAAAAATGCTTATAGAATAGAATTTGAATGCGATATCATAAGAAAAATTTCCGAGATTGACAGTTTATCTGGGGATATTTTTACGAGTAAAAATGAGATTACGATTTTTCCTGCAAGCCATTATTCAACGCCCAAAGAGGAACTTGATCGAGCGATACATTCAATTAGAGACGAGTTACGAGAAAGAATTTCCTATTTTAAGGCAAAAAATTTACCGCTCGAAGCCGAGCGTATCGAACAAAGAACATCATTTGATTTGGAGATGATAGAAGAGATTGGATTTTGTAAAGGCATTGAAAATTACTCTCGCTATTTAACCGGCCGAAAAGCAGGTGAACCGCCGCCGTGCCTCCTCGATTACTTTCCCAAAGATTATATTATGTTCATCGACGAATCACATGCGACGGTGCCACAGATTAGAGGCATGTTTGAAGGAGATCGCTCACGAAAGGGAACGCTTGTTCAATATGGATTTCGGCTTCCATCGGCACTCGATAATCGTCCATTAAATTTCGAGGAATTTTCACGATTACAAAATCAAACTATTTATGTTTCAGCAACTCCATCGAGTTATGAAATAGAAAGATCCCAAGAAATAATCGCTGAGCAAATTATTCGTCCAACTGGCCTTATTGATCCCTGTGTTGACGTTCGCAAAGCAAATGGGCAGATCGATGATCTTTATTTTGAATTAAAAAAGGTTGTAGAAAAAAAGCAACGAGCGCTTGTGACTGCGCTTACAAAAAAACAATCTGAGAAATTATCAGAGTATCTCGAAGAAATGGGATTGAAAGTAAAATACCTTCATTCTGATATTGATATTATTGAGCGTACAAAAATAATTAAAGATTTGCGCTTGGGCGTTTTTGATATTTTAGTTGGTGTTAATCTCTTGCGTGAAGGACTTGATATTCCTGAAGTATCGCTTGTTGCAATTCTCGATGCCGACAAAGAAGGATTCCTGCGTTCACGAACCTCGCTTATTCAAACAAGCGGTCGTGCTGCACGACATGTTGAAGGCCGCGTAATTATGTATGCGGATACAATGACAAAATCTATCGAAGCAGCTCTTCAAGAAATGGAGCGGCGACAAGAGATTCAACGAGAATATAATCAAAAAAATAATATTACTCCCGAATCAGTAAAAAAATCACTGAGTACAATCTTAGATTCAATTTACGAACGTGATTATCTCACCGTTCCTGTTGAAGCAACTCCCAAATCATTTGAATCAGAAACGATTCGTGATCGCTATCTCGCCAAGCTTGAAAAAGACATGAAAAACGCCGCAAAAAAGTTGAACTTCGAATTAGCTGCGCAGCTACGAGACGAGATTAAGCAAGTAAAATCTGCAATGCTGTTTTGATTTTATGAAGATTGACGGCATGTATTTCATTCGATAACATAGAGAGATATGAATATTATCTATATTCCTACAGAAATTAGAAATCTCGTTATTAATCTTCTCACAGACACCAATTATCCTTCATATGGGCAGCTTGCGACTGTTTCTGCTGATAATTATCCTCATGTAAGAACCGTGCATTTTCGCTATAGTGAAGCCTTTGGTACGCTTGTATGTGCCTGCAATACTGAATCATCAAAATGGAATGATCTCACGAAAAACCCACGGGCAAGCGGATGTATATTTTCTCACGAACAGCTGGTACAGCTTCGATGGGAGAGCACTACAAAATTAGTTGATGCACACACATCCACTCGAGAAGAACAAGAGCTTCTCACGATGCTTTGGAATCAAATGCGTCCCGATGTACGACGAGCCTACTTACTTGAAGTTTCTCAAGAAGAAAAATCATTGAAAAATCCCTGCCCTACTTTGGGAGCAATTATCATGTATCCAACCCTCTGGGACATATACACTCTTGGAGCACTGAACTATGGCGATGGCAAGCGCTTCGTTTATACTCTAACTCACAACACATGGGATAAAAAACAAGTGAGTATTATAAGTTCTAAATTTTTTTAAAGAAATCTTTAAGTTTTTTATCCTGTAAGCTCAAATACGCAACATCATATTCATTCAAAAGAGAAACCCTTTTGTACCCAACCGAATCAGCAGTAATCTCTACTTTAATTGTATCTGCCTCTCGGCTACAGGAAAGCTTATTATTCGCTAAGGCAAACACGAGTTCTTTTTGTAAAGCAGAAAGCCGTGTGTGTAAAACACGAAGATGCTTCCCTGTCTCACCCGAAAAAAAATCGTAGTTTTTGTTTCGCGAGATTGATTCTTTGTAATTTGTTAATAATTCATATTCTTCTTTTTTCATACTTTAATCTCGTAAGGGCAGTTCGAGATATTGAAGTGACCAATCGTGAGTATTCATTCTTCCTCGAACGCCTAAAATTATAATTCTGTTTCTCTTATTATTATGCCCAATTGGGAAATTATAGAGTATCGGAAATGTATAATCCTTTGTTATATTTTTTACAATGTCTTTTAATGATAAACTGTAGTGTTTTTTTGATATACAGTTTTTAAATTCTCCAATAATAAGGCCATGAAGTTTTGTAAATTTTCCAGCAAGAGCAAGTTGGGTAAGCATACGATCAATACGATAGGGAGCTTCATCAAGATCCTCAATAACAAGAATCGCATTATCAGTATCGATTTCATACGGCGTTCCGAGGGTGGAAATAAGTAACGATAAATTTCCTCCGACAACCCTTCCCTCGCCTACTCCATGTCTCATAACTTTGGTAAACACATCTCCATAGACACAAGCAAGCTCATTCTTCATAAAGATACTCGTGAACTCATTAATAAATTCTTGCGAAGGACTTTTAAACCCCGAGAGAAGTACGGGGGCATGGAAACTGGGGATTTTAAGCTTTTGAAAATAGGCATGTAAAAAAGTAATATCAGAAAAGCCAATGAGAATTTTAGGATTCTTTTTAATCACGTTGCTATCGAGGTAAGGAACAATTTTTGCCGACCCATAACCTCCTCGAATACAGTAGAGAGCACGAATCTTTGTATCCTCTATACTCTCCATAAAATCTTGGGCACGAATTTCATCTTTGCCAGCAAAATTTCCATAGCGATGAAATATATTCTTACTATACGAAACAATAAATCCAAGCTTTTCAAGATTCTTTCGAGCAATAAGAAAGCTTTCTTTTTGAAAGACACTTGCCGGAGCAATGAGCCGTATAATATCACCTGGTGAAAGTCGTTGTAGTTTTTTAAATCTCATATATAGTTAGTATATCATAGAATACGCATAATCACAATAATCTAACTTTTTCAAAATCAAGCCAAGAAAGTTCTTTGCGAATACCAAAGCGCGAGATAGCAAAATCATATTTTACAGGATCCTCATTGTTAAAACGTTTAAAGCACGTTGTGATCTCGAATGCCGTTGTAATATCAGCGCTTTTTCTTTTGGTCAACCCATAATGCAAACTAAAATAATGCATGTGCGTATCGAGGGGAATAATTAATTTTGATTGAGGAAACCCCCAACCTCCTCGGTCCACACTGTCTTTACGAATCATCCAACGTAAACAGAGATTCAACCGTTTACATGCACTGCCTTTATCTACATTGGGAAGCATCGTTGCGAGTGACACTGGTGATACTTTTTTTATACTTTTGACAAACGAGTCGAGTGCCCCATGCAGAGTTTGGTCTTTTTCTCTATAATTTTCTGCCAAGCATTGCTCTAATGATCCGAAATCTCTGAGAGTCAATTTAATTGCATAGAGAAAATGTGCAAGCTCATTACCAGTCGTAAAACGATGTTTAAATGATCTAAACGTGCGCTTCAATGTTTGTAAATCACTCTCAAGTAATGTAGTGTAAGCATCCGGGCCTAGAAATTCTACCACCGTAACAATACTTTTGAGTATGCGCGTAACTGTTCCATAGGCAAGACTTGAAGCGATGAGGCTGATTATTTCTCTATCTCTAACGTGTTGATAATTATAAAGAAATTCAAGAGGGTCTGGATGAACATACTCAACTCTATTATAGTGATGATAAATAGTTTCAAGAGTTTGTTTTGAGATTTTTTTCACAAAATGAGGGCTATTCTTCTTCGACAAATTGTTCGGTAGCAGCTCCACACATTGGGCATGCCCAATCTTCAGGAAGTTCATCAAACGACGTCCCCGCCTCTACGTCATTATCAGGGTCGCCTTTTTCAGGGTCATAAATATAACCACACACTTCACAAATATAATGTTCCATATATGATCCTCCGTTAGAATACTTTATTTAGCAACGAAAACCTGCAATACTAGGCTCCTATGAATAAAAATCTCTATATAAAACACAAAAATGTCAATTTCTTTTTCGTGAATAACTACGAATCATATATTGAAGACTTCTTCGCAAATCAAGCTATGAGAGAAGCTTTTGTCGCAACTAATTATACGTTTTATAGTACATTCATTCCCAACATCATTCTCCATACAATTAATTGTGGTTCAAAAAAAATTAATCAATCTATTGCAGAATGGGTATCATCATTTCTTTCACAACGCTTTGCCAAAAATTTTAAAAAAGATGAAAAAGATGAAATTAAGCGGTTATCAAAAATTTTAGGAATGAAAGAAGAAGCACTGGGGAATGCATTCGTAAGCGCTGATGTATTTAATTATCTTATTGCAATTACTGGGCGACTCAAACGTTTCATTCCAAACTTTATTGCGGGCGGTTGTTCGACAATTACGGTTTCGCCACCGCAATCAGATACATTTCTCATTGGCAGAAACCTCGATTTTACGGGCATTGATTTTTCTGATCGAGAACACGCACTCTATGTTTTTAATCTCAAAAAAAATATTCCCTATATTGTTATTTCATCACTAGGTGCAACGATACCACTCAATGCCATTAATCGAGAAGGCATTTTCATTGGCATTCATTTTCTCTATTCAAAACATGCCTCACGTCGAGGAACACCAATTTATTCTATTTTAAATGAATGTATAAAAAATGTACGCTCGATCGAAGAAGCAATAAATTTTCTTAAAAAATGCTCATTTGCTGGTTCATGGACGATTGTTATTGCCAGTGCAAAAGAAAATAAGACATGTGCCTGCGAAGTGAATGCGAAGGGCTTTTCTGTTGTCCTGCCTGAAGAACGTTATTTTTATTATGCAAATTGCTACCAATCAGAAAATTTAAAACGCGCTGAGGTCATTCCGAGTCATGCACTTACCGAGCATAATTTGTTTCGTACTGAACGAGCAAAAGAATATTTTCATGTATTATCTCATGTTACCGAAGAACATATTGCTCTCTTTTTGGGGGATCACTATGATGTGTACACCAAAAGAATTCGGCCCTTTGGTAATGCAATTGCAGCACTTCATAATTTATCATCCATGGTTCTTGCACCAAATATAGGCAAGCTTTGGATGAGTAATCGACGAGCCCCGGCATGTGATACTGAAGAGTACCATGGATTTGATATCGGAGCTCTCTATAACAATGAGATTCACGATATCCCATCAATTTTAGTTGAAACAAAAAAAATCCCCAAGGGAATCGAAGCGTATAAAAAAGCACACGTAGCATGGTTTAATTTTCATGATAGCCGTGAAGCTAGCCTTCATCTCAAAGAAGCAATCGCCGAAAATCCCGACGAGCCAATCTATAAATTTGTTCTCGGCCTTTTTCTTTTAAAAAATAAAAAATATAAAGAATCTGAACTATTATTTCATGAGTGCCTGATGATTCCTGATTCTCCTGTTCGAGTTAAACAGTATATACAGTATCTAGAAAAGGCAAAAAAGAAGCGATCACGGGGAATACATATAAATACAATTTTAGGAGAAGCACTATGAACTTATTATCATTTCTTACTCATTTTCTCTTTTAAAAATTTCTTCACAAGTTCAAAATGATAGGCGTCAATTTCTTCTGAGAAAGTTGTAATTGCCTCTTTATATCTTTTCTCAAGAATACGTAGTGATAATTTCTGTGTACTAAATAAGAATTCAATATCCTGAAAATCCTTATTTTCTAAGCGAGAAATCTTAGAAAGGATAAGTGTATAGGGATCTAAAACATAAACTCGGATATTTTTAAATGATTCTTTGAGTTCACATGCTTCTTCTGCAAAATCTGGAGATATAAGATACATCCCATCTGCGGGAACATCAACATAGAGCCCGTTATGTTCTTTTGAAAGCTTAGAATTCCTTCCTGCAATTGCACGAATATTTTTTGCCTCAGCGGTACTGATAAGATCAATATCTATCGTTGATCGCGGTGATCCATAATAGAGTAAAAGTGCAGATCCTCCCATGAGATATATTGTACAGGGTTTATCTAATCTCAGTTCATCATCAATGCTTTTTAAAAATGCAATAAGATCATCTTTGGAAAAGCTCATATCAGATGCTTTCTAAATGAGTTGAGTTCAAATCGGTCATATAAATACCATTCGCGGACAAATTTATGTATAGTAGGCTCAAGTGAATTAAAAAATTTTGTATCAAAATAAAAAGAATCTTTCCTAACAATTTTTAATTCTTTTACTTTAATAAAAGCTTTTTGTAATTTATTATTTTTATGTTTAAGTTTTAAAGTAACATCTATAATAAAACCAAGTTTGTTTTGAAGCTTTTCTTGATAGCAACGCTCAATAAGTTGATCAAAATTAATGGTATTGAGTTGTTTCCATAATAAAGCAGGAAGACATTCAATATAGCGAGTATCACGAGGATTTTTCAAAATTTCTATAATAAGATCTTCGAGCTTTCGCTTCTCTCCAAAAACGTAAGAGGACGTAACAATCGTATTTATTCCATAGTGCTCTAAATTATATAAAATATCATCTTTAATGGCTTTTGGGTTTTGGAAGAAAGCTTCCATAGTAACATTAAAATATCGCGCAATACTATAAAGCTCACTTGCTCTCAGTTGAATCTTTCCCTTCTCAATCTTTGACCACATACTCTGAGAGTAACCAAGTTTTTTCGCTACCTCATTTTGAGAAATCTTTTTCTCAAGACGTAGTTTTTTAATCGAATTACCAAT
>CAZRKD010000062.1:0-8592 GCA_964600515.1 uncultured bacterium | reverse complement strand
ATGCATAATCATGAATTGTTGGCATTAATAAAAAAGAAAATGCCTCGTTCATTCCCTTTATTCTTTGGAACAATCGGTAAAATTAATCCAATGCAACTCGAAGTTATTCCAAAAATAATTGAAGGAATGAATATTGTTCTCACGAGTCCGACAGCAAGTGGGAAAACCGAAGCGGTTTTTGCTCCACTCATAGAGAAAATTTTAGATACAAAAGAAAAAGGGATACGCCTTCTCTACATTACTCCAACAAGAGCACTCGTCAATGACATGTATGATCGCACCCATGGCCTTATTCGAAAAGCACATCTTACCATTACACGAAAAACTGGAGATCATCCAACGCTCGACAAAAATGATGTGGAAGATATTATCATAACGACACCAGAATCACTCGATTCAATGTTGACAAGATATGGACATATTTTTCAAACACTGAGGGCTTTAGTTTTAGATGAGTTACATTTAATAGACAACACTGCTCGCGGCGATCAATTGCGAATTCTATTACGAAGGCTTGAAAAAGACTATCTCAAGGGCCAAGCACAGTATGCGATACTTTCGGCAACAATTGCTGATCCACTGGCGCTTGGGTTGCGATACTTTGATAATCCCGTCGTCATTAAAGCAGGAAATCCTCGCCCTATTGAATTGACACTTCATGAAAATTTGAAAAATGCAATTGCCGAATGCAAGGCAAAAAAATTACTTAAAATTCTCATATTTTGTAATGCCCGCAAGAACGTTGAAGAGCTGATGCAAGAACTTGCATCGTACTGGCCAAAGGATAAACTTTTTGCACATCATGGATCGCTTTCAAAAAAAGAACGCGAAGAAACAGAAAAAAGCTTTAAGCTTAATTCGTGGGGAATTTGTGTTTCAACAATGACCTTAGAAATAGGCGTTGATATTGGAGATATCGATATAGTCATTTTGTATAAGCCACCGCATGATTTCTCATCATTCTTACAACGCGTCGGTCGCGCATGCCGCCGCAAAGATACGATTAAAACTATTGGCATTTATGAAAACGATGAAGATCAAAATCTCTTTGTACTCTTTGAAAAATTAGCACGTGAGGGACGAATACTTTCAAGCGAATATTCACCGGATGTTTCTGTATGCGTGCAACAGATTTTTTCGCTTCTCTATGAAAAACGCCAAGGTATTGACATAAATGAACTCGTAAAAATTTTCGAAAATATTTTTCTACGCGAAACTGTTTTAATTATTATCGGTCATTTACAAAAACTTGGCTTTATCATTACTCGCCGAGAGCAAGTATTTGCCGAAACAAAACTCATAAATTTAGGTAACACGGGGCTTATTCATTCAAATATTAGTAGCGCAAAAGAATATACGATTATTAATCAGGCTACAAATGCACCTATTGGAAAACTCGATTTTGCACCTGAATTTGGCAAAGTTATTCTTTTAAAAGGCGCCGCATGGGAGGTTACGCAAATCACCTCAAATAGTGTGTATTGCAAAAAAAGTGCCGCCCATTTCGATGCCAAAACCTATTTTGCAAAAAAACAAACCCGCGGAGCTTTTGCTCAGTATTTACCAAAGGAATTGAGGGAGGAGTAAATTATTATGCTGCAATTTTATATACCTCTTTGCCAGTAGAAGTAATTTCATCCCAGAAAACACTTTTTCCTCTTTTGTCTTTTACTTCATCAGGGGTATATCCAATCACTTCGAGTGGAGCTTTGATCCTAAGAGTTGCTTGAGATAAGAAGCCAAGCCTTTCAGGAAAATTAATTTTCTTTAAGTCTTTTGCAATTATTATTATATCAATATCACTATCTTTTCTTTCTTTACCACGTGCGTATGATCCATAAAGAATAACTCGTTCAACTCGAATTCCTTTTGTGGCAAGGATCTTTATATATTCGTGTACTATTTTTTTGACAAAAGATAATCTTTCAGCCATTGAAATAATTCCTCCGTGTCATTGATAATCATTTTTACAAATTTTTCACTATACGTTTTGTGTAATTTTCGAATATCTTCTGGATATTTTGTTCCAATATAATGAGGCAGAATATTTAATAATTTCAATTTTTGATCTTCAGTGAGAGGTATTTTACCTTGTTCCCAAAGAATTTTAAAGTTGTGAGAGTATCGAGGAAATTCATCAGTATATTCTTGAATAATTGCTTTGAGTATCTTTTCGAGTGCTTGATGACAGAAATGAACAGCATAATGTAATCGGTTTTTATTTGTAAATATACTTTGAGCAAAATCTAAATCACTTTCAGCAAGCTCAAGCCATGTTTTTGATTTCTGTTTCATGTAAATATAGTATAAAGTAAACATAAGTTTCCTGCAAGAATTTATGATAATAAATGGCGAATTAACAAATCAGCTTCGAATATACGTCATTACGGACCAAGGAAAGTATTGGAAAAAAAATCCAATAGAATTTGTTCGAGATGCAATTCAAGGGGGAGCGACATGCATTCAGTTTCGCCATAAAGGCGCATTGTCTCGGCAGGTGATAGAACTAGGAAAGTACATACAAAAACTCTGTACGAATAACCGCGTACTCTTTATTGTTAATGATCTTATCGAACTCGTTGAATTACTTCGCGCTGATGGATTACATATTGGAAAAAACGATCTCGGAGTTACAGAAGCACGCTATCGATTAGGACCATCGAAAATATTGGGAAGAAGTTTTGGAAAAGATGATGTCTTTGATTTTCCTATCTCTCAAATTGATTACCTCGGCGTTGGACCAATCTATGAAACTCCATCAAAAGCTGATGCAGGCAACCCTTGTGGAATTCAGTTTCTCGATTATATTCGAACACAATTCAATAAACCCCTTGTTGCTATTGGAGGGATAACAAAAGAAAACGTACAAGAAATAGCCGGTCATGCTGATGGTATTGCATTCATAAGAAGCATTGCCGATAGCGACGATCCGCTTATAGCTACCCGAGACATGCAGGTGAAATTTTACGAATCAAAAATGTCTTTCCTTCGAAGTCGAGAATAGAGAAACATTATTACGGTTTTCCTGGAAGATCTTTCAAAGAAAATTTAGATTCAATTCTTTCTTTAATTTTTTCTCGTAGAGAAGAAGATGAGCTATCGCTGTCCGATGAAGAAGAACTACTATCTGATGATGAACATGAGGAACTGCTATCTTGCGATGAGCTGCTGCTTGAGGATGAACTTGACGAACTACTTTATGACAAGAACGGGCATAAAGATTCTCGCTACAAAATAAAGGACACTGAAATCTAATACCCAAAACCTCATTCTCATCTAACCTTTATTTCGCCATTTTGCATATTGCCAATGACTTTTATCGTGCCATCTTTTTGAACATCAATCGCTACGCTTACGTCAGGATATGAGGGGTTTTTGAAAGTAATCGTATATTTTCCTTTGCGGACTTTGAGTTTTTTGGGAGTGCTATCGTCAATTGATTTTCCATCAATAAAAATATTCGCCCAAGGCTTTGCTTGAAAAAAGACGTAGCCATACTCTGGAGGCTTGGGTTTCAATGTTTCGTTAATCGTTTTTTCAACTTCAGTATTCGCAATCGAATATTGTTTCTCGACCGGGTAATAATCTCGATCAAATTCATATGAAAGTTTAATCGAATATTTCTTATGTGGTACAATATCGGGAAGCTCCATGGGTGTTTTTCCTATCTTTGAATTATTAAGATACACAGTTGCACCAGGGGGTGTAGAATTAATCTTAAATGTCCCCTTTCGCAATGCAAGTTTTGTAGGAACCTCAATTTTATCTTTATCAGGTGTAATGGTTTGTTTTGACGTGATATAGTTTTGTTTTTTAATTTCAATCGTATATTCTTCGCCTTGCACGAGATCTTCAATTTCACAGGGCGTAGTCTTACCGGTAAATACTTCATTTATGTAGACTTCGGCCCCTCGTGGATCGCTCACTATAGAAAGCGTTGTATATTTGACGATGCTTTCAAACGTATACGATTTGGCGCTCTTAAATGGTTCTCCACCTTCAGAGCCTTTAATAACAAGAACGTCAACAATGGGTTTATATTCGTCTTTGACAACTTCTATACTGTATTCTCCTTCCTGAAGCTTATAATCGACAATGGGCGAAATGCCTATGAAGGTAAAATCTTCTTTCGTTGGTTCACGAAGGCTCACACGGGCTCCATCGGGTAGAGTGGTAACGGAAAGATACCCAAACTTTACAATGGGCGTAGCTTCTTTATCGGTTGTTTTCAAACTATCGGGAACTTCTGGTGGTCCTTCTTCATGCCCTTTTTGGAGAGATGTATCGTCTTGTTTCCAATCTTTTAAAAAAGTAAGCGCTAATCCAAAACCAAAGATGAGGCTCCCCATAATAAGCCACTTGCTCAAAGGCGATAAGTTTACTTTTTGTTTACTATCGTGCAGAGGTGGGGGAGACTCTTGATGAGTAGTATCGCGAAACACAAAATCAGAAGGAATATCATCACTTGATGTTTTTTCATCGCCGGTAATAATCTTTTTTACCAAAGACTTTTTACTCTTACTGACACTGATATCAATCGTCGATGTTTTAATATTTTCTTCAGAAAGCTTATGATCCAGCATTTCAGTTTTTATCTCTTCTTTAAAGAGGCCTTTTAAAAAATTCGATAGTTTATTTGACGTAAAATCATATGAAATTGAATAGAGATATTTGGTCAGATCCACTTGAAATTCCGCTGCTGTCTTATATCGTTTTGGCAAATCTCGCGCAAGAACCTTCATGGCAATACTATCGAGCTCTTTTGGAATTTCATTATTGTATTCAGATGGAGGAGAAATTTTATCTTTTTTTACTTTTTCGAGTGTCTCAAAATCAGTATCACCGGAAAAAAGCTTTTTATTCGTTAACATCTCCCAAAAAATAATCCCGGTTGAAAAGATATCGCTCTGGGCATCAATTTCTAAGCCTTGAGCTTGTTCAGGGGACATGTAGCCAAATTTTCCCTTGAGGACTCCAACTTGCGTTCTCGAGATTTTTCCTTTGGCTTTTGCAATACCAAAATCAACGATTTTTACTTCGCCTTCATAGGAAATCATGATATTTTGAGGGCTGATATCGCGATGGATAATATGCAAATTTTCGCCGGTTACGGGATTCTTTTTTCGATGCGCATAATCAAGAGCTTTACATACTTCCATCATGATAAAGATCACCTGATCTGTGGACATTTTCATCGTTCCATCAGAACATTTCTTTAAAATTTCTCGAAGGTTTTTTCCTTCGATATATTCCATTGCAATAAAGTAGTTATCTTCGATTTGGCCTAATTCATAAACTTGGGCAATATTTGAATGCGAAAGCGTAACCGCAATCTTTGCCTCATCAATAAACATATCGATAAATTCTTTGTCTTCCGAAAGATGAGGCAAGACCTTTTTGATGACGAGGAGTTTTTCAAATCCTCCAATGCCGTATTGTTTTGCTTTATAAATTTCAGCCATGCCACCTACGGCAATTCTATCTAACAAATAGTATTTACCAAAAGGTCGTGGCTCAAAATATTCATTTGAGTAACTCATAATTAGGTTTAACCCTCTCACGTCTCGTTTTAGCTATAATCACTATATATTGCTCCGCGCTAAAAGACAAGCATTTTTTTCATTATTTGCTATCATCTAAATAATATGCTACTCTATAAATATAACATATTTTAAGGAGTGTTTAAAGTGAAAAAGAAGTTATTTATTTTATTTGGAATTTTAGGAATACTTATCACAGGAATCGCCTTTTTAGGAACATGTGATAAAATTTCTTCATTATTTATGAATGAAGAAAAAGATGAAGACGAACTTGATTTTACCGATACCGAAGATAAAGAAGAAGTAAAAAGTACGGCGCTGAAGGAGGAAAAAAAGGAAACTTCTAATGAAATCGCCGATATGTACAAAACTGAAGTAGAACCAAAAGAAGAGATTGAACATATTACACCTCCAGAGCCTCCACCACAAAAAGTCGAAACACCACATGTCAATGAAAAAAAAGAAGCACCAAAAGAAGTTGATACGTTTTATAAATTTAATCCTCCTGCAGAGAAACAAGCTCCGAAACCAGCGATAAAGGCTCAAAAAGAAGCACCTAAAAAAGTTGTTCAGAAAGCAAAAGAAAAACCAAGGAGAGCCATTAAAGAACCAAAAATAATTGCAAAAGCTCCTCCAAAAGAAACTCCAAAAAAAGAAGTTAAAAAACCAACGCTCGTTGAAAAACCAAAACCTGTTGAGAAGCCGGTGCCGCCTCCACCCACTCCTGCTCCTGTTCCTGCTCCTGAGGAAGAAGCATCTGATCTTGATTCACTGCTTGAGACTATACCAGAAGAAAAAGAAGAACCAAGAGCTGAACCTAAAATAGCACCAAAGCCCGATCCAGAGCCGGCAAAAGAAAAAGAAGAAATTGATCTCGAAAATTTAGGCCTCGATGATTTTGTCGAAGATAAAGGTTTTATTGAAGAACCACAAAATTTTATCCCAACACTAGCACCTGAGAAAGAAAACCTCTCTCCACAAGATTATGATAAATATAACATCATTCTTTCGATTACTCCAAAATATGAAGGATCAATATTTACGGTTGAATTGCAAGGTACAAAGAGATTTATCTTAGGAAATCGAAATCCTAAAGTTACCGCAAAGATATACAAATTGAAAAATCCCTATCGAACAGCTATTGATTTCGTAAATGCCAAATTTGCAAGCATTCCTGAGACAATCGAAATCTCTCATATTGAATCGCCCATTGAAAAGATTACGACAAAATACTTTGAAGAAAAAGATAAAAACCGCACCATTGCTCGAGTCATAATCCATCTTAAACGTCAGGCTATATTTAAGAAGGATCTGAAGTCAGATTCGCTATTAAAAATTTCATTTAGATAATTTTAATCTAATTTTACAAAAAGTATCTTTTTTTCAGTAAGAACTTTGCTGCCTTCGGAATTTTTGAACGAGAATTGAAAACTCAAATTCTTTGTTCCAAGAATAGATCTCATTTCTTGTGATTTAAGAGGCATAAATGGGTCTAAACAAAAACTTAAAAACCGTATCGATTCGGCAATAAGAGCTAGTGTTTTTTCACCACTTTCTCGGTTGTTATTTTTAAAATCATCCCAGGGCTTTTCCCTCGTTATGTATTTATTGAGCTCAGAGAATTTTTCTATCACATCGAGGAGTGCATTACGAACATTATATTCTTCTAATGCCTCAGTATATTTTTTTGTATATTTAATAATCGCGATTATCCTTTCGTCTTCGAGTTCAAGCTTACCGACTATGGGAATTATGCCGTCACAATACTGATTGAGTAAAGTCACCACACGTGAAACTAAATTTCCAATATTATTTGCTAGAATTGCATTATTTTGTTGTTTCAATTCGAGAAGGCTAAAATTTGAATCACTCGAAATATGAGCGTTATACATTAAATAAAATCGAAATACATCGGAGCCATATTTTTGGGACATTTCAAATGGATCTATAACATTGCCACGCGTTTTTGACATCTTTTCGCCTTCGACTGTCCACCAGCCATGAATGAGAATATGATGGGGAGGTGTAATGCCGGCAGATAAAAGTAAAGCTGGCCAAATCACGGTATGAAACCATGAAATATCTTTGCCAACAATATGAAGATTGGGAGGCCAATATTTATTGTAGTGCAAAGTATTTGATTCTTTGAGCCCTGAAATATAATTGCATAAGGCATCAACCCAAACATAGAGCACATGCTTCTCATTAAAAGGGAATCGAATGCCCCAATCAAATGTAGTGCGTGTTATACATAAATCGTCAAGGCCGCCCTTTACACGATTTAAGATTTCGCTCGCTCGTTCTTTCGGCAAAATAAAATCAGGATTGGCCGAATAAAATTCAAGAAGCTTTTGTTGAAAATTCGAGAGTTTAAAAAAATACGTGTCTTCTTCAAGCTCTCGTACTTCAGTCAAATGCGTTTTACAATGCTTTCCATCGAGTAATTCATCGGGGGTATAATATGCTTCGCAGGCAACGCAATAAAGCCCACGATATTTTCCTGCATAAATATCCCCCTTATTATAGATAGTTGTAATGATCTCGGTTACAACTTCTTCATGGGTTGCCGAACTTGTTCTTATAAAATGTAAATTACTGATACCCAAACATTCATTCATTTTACGAAATTCCCCTGAGCGTTGATCAATAAATGTTTGAATATCCATGTGGGCATCAGCTGCTGCCTCAGCTATTTTTTGGCCATGTTCATCGGTGCCTGTCAGAAAAAAAACATCGCTTCCCAATGATTGATATGCCCGTGCCATCACATCAGCGATAATACTCGTATATGCATGCCCTAAATGCGGCGATCCATTGATGTAGTAAATTGGCGTCGTCACGTAAAATTTTTTATCCATGAGAACGGATATTAAAAGAATTTATAGAGAACACTCAAGAAAATAGTATGATACGTATCATAGGCATCGGCCTTTGAGACTTCTTGCAAGAATCGTGAGCCTGTGCCTAAATAATCAACATGAAAGAATTCATATTCGTAGCCCACACGTACACTAATCGCTTTGTAAACATTGACGAGTGAACTAGCTCCAAC
>CAZRKD010000061.1:6540-8642 GCA_964600515.1 uncultured bacterium | reverse complement strand
AGTATTGTCTCGGGACTCGATGTTATTCCCATTCGAAATGTAGCCGAAGCTATAAATTTTTTTCAAAAAAGGCTGATTATCCCCAAAGAAACTTCTTCATTTGAGGATTTTTTTGAAAAGGAAAGGGCAAATGCTTCTGATTTTAATGAAGTTAAAGGTCAAGAAAGTACAAAGCGCGCAGTTGAGATTGCGGCGGCAGGAGGACATAATCTCATTATGGTTGGGCCGCCGGGTTCGGGAAAAACAATGATTGCCAAACGCATAAGCTCAATTCTTCCATTGTTAAATTTCAATGAAGCAATTGAAACAACTCAAATCTATAGTATTTTAGGCTTAACTCACCTACATAAATCACTCATAACCGAACGACCTTTTCGATCACCCCATCATACGATTAGTAATGTTGGTCTTGTTGGCGGAGGAAAATATCCACGGCCCGGTGAAGTAAGTCTTGCACATAATGGCGTGTTATTTTTAGATGAGCTTCCGGAATTTAGCCGCAATTCACTCGAGGTTTTACGCCAGCCGCTTGAAGACAATCGCGTAACAATTTCTCGGGCACTTACATCGCTTACATTTCCAGCTTCGTTTATGCTTGTATGCGCCATGAACCCATGCCCGTGTGGGTATTATGGACACAAAACAAAAAAATGTAGTTGCACCGAAGATCAAATTAGGCGATATCGGACAAGAATCTCAGGGCCACTTCTCGATCGAATCGATATTCATATTGAAATACAATCGGTTTCATATCAAGATATGGCAAGTAATCGAGAAGGAGAGTCATCTGAAAATATTCGAGCACGAACCGAAAAAACACGAGAACTCCAAATAAATCGCTATTCGCATTATCCCGGAGTTTTTACGAATGCAGGGCTTAATTCCAAACTCATAAAAAAATATTGCTCTCTCGATTCTCCAAGTCTTTCATTACTCGAAAAAGCAATGAATCATTATAATTTAAGCGCTCGAGCCTATGATCGAATTATTAAAGTCGCTCGAACAATTGCCGACCTTGAGTCCCAAGAAAATATCCAGGCAAAACATATTGCCGAAGCTATCAAATATCGGTGTTTGGATAAAACATAATAAAATACTTTATCATTGCTATAATTTTTATCATAATAGTCTTTTGTACAAAAGAGGAATATTCGTATGAAATTATCTTTGTGCTCTTTGACAACGAATCGTATACATTCTACAGTCAGGCTCTTATGTCTTTGTCTCGTAATTATCATGGAGAATGGAATGGCTATAGAGACAGATAAAAAATATCAATGGAATCTCGCGGAGATATTCAAAAATCAACAAGATCTCGTAGAAACAAGAGATATATTTAAAAAAGATCTCGAGAAATTCGATATATGCAAGAACAATATCACCAAGAGTGGAAAAGATTTATATGAATGTTTAGCGCTTCTCAATAATCTTAAGATGAAATTAGAAAAGCTCTCGGTCTATGCGTATTTAAAATTTAATCTCGATCAATCATCTATTGAAAATCAGGAATTGCGAGATCAGATGACTGCACTCGAAGTCTCATTTTATGAAAAAATATCTTTTGTTACTCCTGCCTTACTTGAACTCGGAAAAGAAACGATTGAAAAATTTAAAAAAGAAGAACCTCGATTAAATATGTATGCATTCTATCTTGGATCTCTTTTAAAAAGTAAACCGCATGTCTTAGATCAAAAGGGCGAAAAGCTTTTAGCAAGTTCATTTACGGTTAATCAAAGCCTCATGAATGCCTATACGAATTTAAAGATTAACGATATTAAACTTCCAAAAATTAAAGATGAAGAGGGTAAAGAAGTAGAACTAACCCATGCATCATATCAATCAATTTATCGAATATCGCCCGATCGACGTGTTCGCGAAGATGCCCATAAAGCATATCTTGGAGCATTCGATGCGAATAAAAATACTTTTAGTTCAATCTACGATGGGCTGATTAATTTTCGTATATTTCAGGCAAAATCGCGAAATTATAGAGATGCGCTCTCTGCCTCGACCGAACGCGATTTCAAATATATTGATAGTTCAATTGCGCGAAACCTGGTAAAAACAGTAGATCAACATCTTTCGCCTTTTCATAAATACTT
>CAZRKD010000061.1:0-6530 GCA_964600515.1 uncultured bacterium | reverse complement strand
AATACTTTGAGCTGAAGGCAAAAATTCTTGGACTCAAAAAATTAGAGATGTGGGATGTGTTTGCGGAAAGTAAAGATAAAAAGCCCATGAAGATTTCATTCGAAGAAGCTCGAGAAAAAGTACAAAATGCATTTCTCGTTTTGGGTGATGACTATAGTAAAATTATTCAAGAAGCATTTGATAATCAATGGATCGATGCATTTCCTAAAAAAGCAAAAAACTCAGGGGGATTTAATGTAGGCATTTATACGGTTCATCCCTTTATATTACTCAACTTTCAAGATACGCTTCGCGATGTTGAAGTGCTTGCCCATGAATTAGGCCATGGGGCGCATTCATATCTTACCAATAAAAATCAACCCTATGTGCAGAGCGACTATACGATATTTGTTGCAGAGATTGCATCGATTACGAATGAGATTATTTTTTATCAATATCTTCTCGAGCATGAAAAGGATGTTACGAAAAAACAAGAAATCCTCTACCATTATATCAGTGGCATCACGAGTACGCTCTATCGGCAAGCAATGTTTGCCGAGTTTGAACTGCATGCTCATACATTTGCGGAAGAAGGAAAATCAATTAATGCAGAAAGCCTTGGCAAACGCTGGGTAAGTATTTTAAAAAAATACTATGGACCGAGTGTTTCGCTCGATAAGCTTGCTGAAGTTTATTGGTCGTACATTCCACACTTTTTTCAATCGGATTTTTACGTTTATCAATATGCGACCAGCATGTGCGCAGCTATTGTACTCGGGGAAAAGATTTACAAAGGCGATAAAGCTTTACGCGATAAATATCTTAATTTCTTAAAACTTGGCTCGAGTAAAAATTCCGTTGATCTCATAAAAGATTTAGGAATTGACCTTTCAAAACCAGAACCCATCGTACATGCGATTAAAACATTTGAAAAGCTTTTGAATGAATACGAAAAAACTATGTGATGATTCTTTGAAAGTCTTTTATTGCAGTTTCTAAATGATGTTCTTTAATAATTTTTTGAGCTTCGTTCATACATCGCAGAGATGATTCTTGATCATGAGTATGTAAAAGAAGCTTTGCTTTAACTAAATATGATTTTGCACGGTATTCAGGGTGATTGAATTCTTTGAGGCCGGCACCTACTTCATCTAATAGCAAACGAGCTCGTTCAAGTTCATTATTTTTTAATACTAAGACAAGGCTTATGAGAATTTTATTTGAGATAAGCCCTTCCTTCCATGAGATTTCCTGTGTTTCCTTGAGCGATCGTTCAAGATAGGTTAAGGCTTTATCGAGGCGATTTCTATCAATATACATTTCACCTAAGTTATTAAGGTTCATACAAACGCCAAGCTTATCTCCGATTTCAGATGAGATGTATAAACTTTTTTTTGCGTATTCAATGGCTTTATCTTTTTTATTAATCTTATAACAGACCGATGAAATATTTGTAAGGACGATAGAAACAGCTAATCGATTTTTTTGGTTTTTCCTGAGGAGGAGCGCATTTTTATAACAGAGGAGTGATTTGTTGTAATTGCTGAGACTCTCATACCCAATACCAAGGCTATTTAAATACATGCTCTCAAGATATTTATCTTGTAATTTCCGCGCTTCTTCAAAGCCGCGTTCAAGAATCTCAAGGACGCGCTTATTATTACGTGCTAAGCGATAAAGCGTAGCTTGTTCATGAATGAGCTCAAGGCGATTACGCGCATTCTCTATGACTTCTGAAGCTTTAATCGATTGGTTAATACACTTAAGCGCCTCATCATAATCTCCTTTAATCCTATATATCTTTGCAATTTGATGGTAAATTTTTGAAATATATTCGTTCATGTTTTTATCTTGCGAGAGCTTTAGTGCCTTATGAAGTGCCTTCATTGAAATATCGAGTTTGCCCAAAATTTGATTCGTAATACCTGCTTTGTAATTGAGTTCAACCAACGTTTTTATTTCAGAGGCAAAAAGATTTTCGTTACTTAAAAAACACGCAATTGCTTCTATGTAATAGCGGTTTGACTCTGAGAGCAGATAGAGTTTAAAACTTTCGTCTCCTGCTTGTTTCAGATAATGAAGTGCTTTAGGAGCATCGGTACTTTTTCCATAATGATAGGCAAGAAGATGAGTATGTTCATCGAGTTCTTCTGCATATTTTGCTTCAAGAAAATGAGCAAGTTTTGTATGAATTGCCTGTCTATAGAGCGGTGAAAGATTTTTATATGCTACTTCACGCATGAGTGAATGTTTGATCTCATAGGTATGCTCTGGGCTCAACTTTTTTTCTCTAATAATGCCCATGGATTGCAATGCGATAATTCGATCTTTAATACTTCCATTGCCGTGCCCCATAAGATTTTCGATCTCACTCGCACTAAATTCTTTACCAATAATTGACATGAGCTGAACCATGTTTTTGAGTTCTTGAGGCAAAGAATCGATACGAGCAGCAATGAGACCATAGAGTGTATCGGGAACAAGATACGTTTCCGCAGTTTTGATCAGTGTATAGCGGTTATTCACGAGTTGTAATTTCTTTTCATCAAGGAGATTCTTGATAAGTTCCTGAGCAAAGAGAGGATTTCCCCCTGATTTTGTATATATTCTAGTAAGCGAATTTGCTGTAAGTGGAGTTCCCGATGTGAGCGTTGTAACATATCTATTCAAAACATTTTCCTTGAAGGGATCAAGTGTGAGCAAATTAGCCGAGAGATTCTTATGCTGCCATGTATAGGAAAATTCTTGTCGATGTGTTTTGATCATAAGAATATTTGGTATGGGGCCACTCGCGACTAATGAATCAAGAACTTCTAACGAGAGTTCATCGGCAAATTGTAAATCTTCCACAATAAAAACTGTTTTTTGGTTTGCAATTCCCCTAATGATTTTTCGGAGAGTTGAAAGAATAATAAGCTTTTGTTTTTGAGGTGGCAGCTCATCAAAACTCGGATTATTGTATTTTATAGAAAAGATATTTCGAATTGCATCAAGCTCAGTTTTAGAAAGTCCAAAACCCTCAAGTTCACTGATCTTTGCGGCAAAAACTATTTTATCCATGCTTTCAAGAGACAGCACATGAAAAATTGTTTGTTTAAACACCGAATACGGAGTTTTTATATAGGGATGAAAGGAATGAAAATAGACCTGAATATGAGCTTCTGAAGCTCGATGAGCTATTGCTTCGGTGAGCGCAGTCTTTCCAATTCCCGGTTCACCATTAATGAAGATAACGTTTCCTGTGTCGAGATTTACTTCCTCTAATAATTTTTCAATGAACTCTAATTCTTTTTCTCGGTTGATAAATATAGCTTGGCCCTCAATCTTTTTTATAGAAGCTTTGAGGGTCTCCTTAATATCGATAAGCCGAAAGCATTCGATGCCTTTTCGTTCGATTTCTTCAATCTCGAATTGCGACTCTGCAATAGTTTTAATTCCTGAGCCAAAGAGAATTTCATGATCTCGCGTAATTTCAAGTATCTTTTTTACTTTTCGTTCTGGGCCCTCACTAATATTAAAATTACGTAAATCTTGATCTTTGAAAGCAACAATAACAGTTCCAAAGTCGAGGGCAATTTTCATTTTGCATTCTTGCCGAGTCGACTTAAGATGTGAGGCTATTTGAAGTGCCGCAAAAAGAGCCCGCTCTATGTCATTCTCTCGGCTTTTGGGCAAACCAAAGACCGCAATAAGATCGGTATCTTGTAATCGATAAATACTTCCCCCATTTTTTTGGATGAGCTCTACTATTTCTTTAAACACATCAAGCATTATACTGCGTTCGCGTTTTTTTTCGTCAGTATCTTCTATGAGAATGGATGAGGTAATTTGGATATTTAAAAGTGCAACTTTCTTTCGCTCAGTGAATGTTGTTGCATATTCTTTAAGGATTAATGTCTTTTCTATTCCTGGTTCTTCGCGTACTTGATTTGATCCATAAATTTCAACAGCAAAAAGAGTTCTAATGTAATGCGATAGCGTAAAAGAATCGATTCGTTTTTTATAATTACCGATAAAGCTCATAAGGTCATTGTAAAATATAAGTGCATTTTCATATCGTGCATTTAGATCAACTGCTGTAGCTTTTTCGAGTATGCCCCGCAATTCTTCAGGAAGCGTAGCAAGAAGTCTTTTCTCAAGCGCAGGATCTACATTGATATTTTCTTTATCGAGTTCAATTAAATGCCGATCTTTTATTTTGCCCGGGGGAAGCTTTCCAAAGAGAAGCTCATACAGCACAATGCCCGATGAAAAAATATCAGATTTATGCGTAAGCTCTTTTCCTAAAAGCTGTTCCGGCGACATGTAAGAATACTTTCCCACAAAGATATCGTTGCCAATCGTAAATGCCCGCCCCCTTGCATTGGCAATTCCAAAATCAATGATTTTTACTTCACCTTCAAATGAAACAATAATATTTCGTGGGCTAATATCGCGATGAACGATATTAAGCTTTTGGCCTTTTTCATTAGAGACGTTATGTAAATAATGTAAACCCTTGGCAAGCTCAGCAACAAGATATGCTGCAATTTCAATGGGGAGCTTTTCGGTTTTTTCAATGATTGAACGCAGATCTTTGCCATGAATAAATTCCATGGCAAGATAATACGTGCTATCGATTTCATTGAATTCAAAGACCTGCGCAATGTTACTGTGAGAAAGCGATACAATGATCTTTGCCTCATCGGCAAGCATATCAATAAAGGTCGGAATTTTCCCGAGTTTTGGTAAAATTCGCTTAATGGCAAAAAGTTTTTCAAAGCCTTGAACGCCAAATGACTTTGCTTTATACACTTCTCCCATACCTCCATGGGAGATTTTATCGACGAGTAAATATTTGCCAAAGACTTGCGGTTTAAACATAGTACATTCTTTTTACAAGCATTTTTGTTAATTTTATAGTTTCATAAAAGTTCAGAGGATTGACCTTAAACGTTCGTACAATATCATAACAGGTTCCATGGGCAACACTTGTTCTGATTATTGGTAACCCCAGAGTGATATTAACACATCGATTTCCATAAGTCATCTTAAATGGTGTGAGTATTTGATCATGATACATGCCGAGAATGACATTATAATGTGGCTTATCCGAAAGCTTTGAAAAAAATCCATCTGCAGGAAACGGACCCTGTACTTTAATATGAATTTTCTTCAGTTCATTAATTGTTTCATAAATAATTCTATCTTCGCTGCCAATTAATCCCTCTTCGCCGCAATGAGGATTAAGCCCTAAAACTGCAATTGAGGGAAAAAATCCAAAGAGCTTTTTATAGTCTTTATGAATTATCATAATTTTATCACGAAGTTCTTTTTTGGTAAGACTCGCTGCTACAGATTTGAGAGGGATATGTTCCGAATAAAGAGCGCATGATTGCTTTTGGTGATAAAAGAACATCACCTGTTTCTTTACTCCAAATGCTCGCGCAAAAAATAATGTATGGCCATCAAAGTTTTTGTGAGAAAGAGAAATATTTTTTTTATTCACCGGAAGAGTAACAATGCCTGTGCAGTCATCTTTTTGTATATATTCGATGGCTTCTTCGAGATATCGATATGCTGCAAGCCCTGCTAATTCTCTATTAAATGTATCATTAAATTTTTTTAAAATACCAAGATCAATAATAGGCAATTCTTTTATTTTGAGAGATACATGAAATTTCCGAATTAGTTTTTCTAAAACAATCACATCTCCAAAAATAATGGTATTTTTTGTAAGAAGTGGTTTTTCTACAAAAAGCTTGAGTATAAGCTCCGGCCCCACTCCGGCAGGGTCACCCATGGTAATTATAATTATTTCTTTTGCCATTTTTTTATTTACTTCCAAAAATGAAGAACCTATAATTACACCAGTTTTTTAAAAAGAAAAGTTTTTTAAACAAATATCTAGGAGGTAAACATGAAGAAGATTCTCATCGCCTTAGCGATTATTTCAATGATGTCATTTGTCTGTGATGCTCAGAAAGAGCTTGCAAAAGAAAATAGCCAGCTCGTTATTTCAGGACGAGTCATCGATGCCGTTACGCAAAAAGGGCTCCCCAATGCTAAAGTCGAAATTAAATCCGGAGATTCATTTAAAGAGGCTACAACAAAAATTGATGATGTAAAAACAACGTTTGATGAATCAGGTTATTTTGATGTATCAGATGTCGTTACTCAAGGAGATGATATCCTCGTTATTGTTACACCTCCAAAAACCAATGCTGCCGGTACTGCAAAAACATATTCACTCTATATGAGAGAACTCGATACGCTAACGACAGGGGAACTTGCGCTCAGACAGATCGATGTTGGAGAGCTTGGTATTGTAGAAGCAACAGGAACAGTTACGGGAACAGTATTTGGTATCGATGGACCTTTGGCCGGAGTTACGGTTATTCTTGAGAATGATTTTCACACAACAGGCAGCCCCGCCGCCGGCGACTTCTATGCCGAAGCAACCGCTGATGCCAATGGCGTATACACTTTTAGTAATGTACCAAAGACAAGTGGATACACAGTATATAATTTACCCTTTGATATTAATGCAGATAGTGAGCTTGATTATGGAG
>CAZRKD010000060.1:0-8888 GCA_964600515.1 uncultured bacterium | reverse complement strand
AGCAGTTGATCATACCACTCTTCCTTGATCTTGGGCATGATGGTTTTCATGCCGTTGATTTCGTTAAGGGTTGGAATGAGAAGGGTGACTTTCATGTTTTAAATATGGAGCGAGAGAAGGGAATCGAACCCTCGTTACCAGCTTGGAAGGCTGGAGTTCTACCACTGAACTACTCTCGCATAATCTCGCTTGCCCCGCCTTTAGAAAATAAAACCATCAACAGCGTGCTCTGTCCCTAAGGATAACCCATATCGCTCAATAAATTAAGTACTTTTTCAAGAATGCATGTCCCGAGCCTCGTTTGAGATATTTCTCAAACTGTTCAGCACGATCTTTCACTGAAAAAGCAACATACGATACTAGATTCCAAGGTCTGTATTTATTCGTATAAATTGATCTGCCTTGATTATGCTCTTTTAACCGATGGTCAATGCCATCGGTAAGGCCAACATAATGCTTAGTAGGATCGATTTGGCTTTTAAGGATGTAAACGAAGTGCATAAATTTTCTACCGGTCAGCTCTACTACGCCAAATACCTACGCCCCGTCTGTGAGGTAGGGCTTGGTGTTTGGCTTCGTAGAGCATTCTACTTCGCCCCGTAGACGAACTAGAACTCGTTCTACGAAGCCCTCAAACAAGCCCCGCCTGCTTCGCTTTGCTTCGCAAAGCGAAGCAGGCGGGGCGTAGTTTTGGGGCGAAGTAGAATGGGCAGTGAAGGATTCGAACCTCCGAAGCGCAAGCGCAACAGATTTACAGTCTGTCCCCGTTGACCACTTGGGTAACTGCCCGTAAATTATCGTAATTCGTTCATTCGCGGTTCGTTAGTTCGTAGTGTTTTTTAACATAAAGAACGAATCACGAACGACGAACCACGAAATTAAGCTGGCGAGAGGCCTCGAACCCCCGACCGGCTGATTACAAATCAGCTGCTCTACCAACTGAGCTACGCCAGCTTAAAGTTTCATCCTCGTTTATATCACTGATCTTAGTCCATCAGCACCGACGAAATTGGAAACCATTTATACCAGATTTTTTGATGGGTGTAAAGAAGGCAGTGTATTCTACGGCTATTTTTGTTTTGTAAAATCAAGCAGTGTTCTTTCAAACTGTGCACAGCTTTTTTCAATGCTATAAGGGGAGGCTGAGGGAGAAAAATTATGATCAGCGAATTTTTATCCCAACTTCATTAAAGCTTCCAGAACTCTTTCATAAGGTATTCGCTCGATACTTGGGAATCGATCATCGGGAATATGTCTGTCTGAACCCGGGAAAATAGCCTCCTCATCTCGCACGATGAATATCTGTTCTCCTTTGGGAGTCCAAAGATTAAGGGAAGGACCACTTAAAATAATCATTTTTTTGTTTAAAGCATACCCAATATGAACAACGGATGTATTCACGCTTAAAATAAGATCGACATCAGAGATTGTTTTGATCAGCTCTTGGACCGACTGGACTGCGTAAAATTTGATTTGATTAAACTTTTGACCCAAAATACCTTTCAAATAATTCTTAAATTCCTCGAACCTTTTATCTCGACCGAAAACAATAATTTCGTACTTTTTCTGTTCCAATAGAAAATTAATCGTTTTTCCCCATTTTTCAAACGGCCAAACAAAACAAGATAAATGTCCCCTGCGGTTCCAAGGATGGATGCCAATACGAATGAACGGGGATCCGGATTTAATCTTTTGCCAGTTTGTTTCTTGTTGGATGGGAAGTTGTAGCTTATAAAAATGAGATGGGATTTCTACATTTAAAAGTCTTTTGATTTGATTTAAATGTAAGTCCAAAATATAATCGCCCTCGGGAGGCAGAATAATATCTGCATTAATCAAGTTGAAATCTACGATGTAATCCAACGCTCCCAATTTTTTCAAAACAGTATACAGCGAGAATCCTTGAATAGAGCCGGGGGCCATTTGAAGGCCTAAAATGATAGTTTTTTTTCTTTCTCTTTGTAAGGTGCGGCAGAGAAGGAGAAATTCCGAAGGGGAATATATGTTAAAAAAACGTTTTTCTTTTTCCCCCAGAGGCCAAAGATGAATGTGGGGATTCCGCCGATGCACCATCAAACATTTTACACCTGGTAAAAGTTGCTCAACCTTTCTCATAATATCTCCCATGGTGAGATAATCTCCAAGTCCGTCAGTCATCGTGTAAAGCAATATAATATTGTCCTCTTTAAGGTTTATCATTGATGAGCGCCCTCTTTTTTAAAGTTCTTCAATATCGGAGAACTTGAAATAATGTCCCAGGCTTTTTGAACGCTGATATCTTTTATACATTTTACCGGACCTTCTCTTTTGAATATACAAAGCCAGTCGCATTTATAACAGTCCATTAATTCATTAATAGGAATAGGCTTTCTACCGTCATCGATATCACATTTATATGGAATAAACCTTCCCCAATGTCCGCCACCCGTTACTGAAAAAGCAGGAACATTTGCTGCTGCCGCAATATGGATGGCGGATGATTCATTTGCTATAACTGTTTTTGCTTGAGCAACGATGTTCATATACTGAATAAATTTTGTTTTGCCAATTAAATTGATTGAGTCCATATTTTTATCAATTTTATTAACAAGGGAATATAATGATTTTTGGGTTCCTAAAAAAATAACTTTCCATCCTGTGAGGCTTTGCATTTTTTTTGCTATTTCCATAAAATTTTTAAGAGCCCATTCTCGTCCATCCCATGCGGCCTCGGGGACTATTACAAAATAATCCTCTGGAATATATTTCACCCCATGCACAATCAACTTTGGGATACCTGATTTAAAATCTTGGGCCCCCAAGGCTCGGATAAACTGCGCATTTTTTTCGAGCTCCATAAGTTTTTCTCTATTGAGCGAAATCAATCTTGTGTACCATGAACGCATTGTTTTCTTTTTTATCGAGAATAGAAAAGGAGAATTTAAGTCTTTATATAAATCCCAACCTATTCTTTCTGGGGATGCCGAAATTCTGACAATGGAATCGCCAAGCCAAAATATTCTAGAGAAGATAGGATGAATCGTAATATCATAATAACTTAAATAGATTTTTTTTAAAAATTGCCATCTATAAATTAAGTCAGTAAGAAATTTTTCTCTATCTATGACAATTATTTCATCCCAATAGGTATATGATTGTGCTAATTCTGCCCAATCTTGATTTGTCAAAAGCGTGATTCTGTATTTTGAGTCTGGATAAATACATTTGTACTCCTTCGCTGAATCAAGCCATAGGATGAAATCCCCAATGGAATCAGGTCGAACTAACAAAACGGTTTTTTTGTTTGGTTTGTTTCTATGGACACGAGAAAATAGCCAAACAGAGGGGTCTATTAAATAATAAAAGAAACAATAGGCCGCGATTTGTATTAATTCGGTTAATTTATACATCCCAGATTCTATTTTTCTTTATTAAATTAGAACTTTTCTAGCTCTCCTGTAATAATATTGATGACAGGCATTCCTTGTATTAATTTTGCTCTTGCATCCCCGCCAATAAAGGTAAAATTTCCGCTTCGATCGCGACTTTCTCTTGCTTTTGAGAACGTAAAGCCTTGTTCAATTGTAATTGGCTGAATGTGTTCATTCAGCAAATCTTTTCTAACAAAAAAAGCATTTCCTCCGGCACTATTTGTCCCAACCAAGGCATATCCTTTTTTTCTGCCAAGAAAGCTAATGCAGGTAACGATGCCCCAAAATATAAATTTGCATAGTGTTTCTTTGTTCTAAAAAAATTACCCTGGTAGGGAACAGATATTTTACGTTGATTACCAAAAACAGCGTTATATTCCAAGATAAGAATTCTCGGCTCATAAAATGTAATTGCCTCAAAGATCCAATAATCTATACCATCAAGATCTATAGATAATATCCCGAGATCTTTATCAAAATTACTTTTGCAAAGAAGCTCATTGATGTTTTCCCGTGTGATAAAGGCATGAACAGCAGTTAATTCATATGGTTGATAAAAATATGAGCTTTTCAATCGATCTATATTTGTTTTAGAGCCATCTATTACATAACCGCTCCAATTGTTATTCATCATAAGAAAACGACAATTAGACTCGCAGAAATCTTCAACCCCAAACTCAATAAATGTTTTAGATTTAATGTCTATGGAATTGATGATTTTTTGAATTATACCGTCTTCACCCCACTGGGAAAATATTGAAAATTCATAATCTTGAAGGTTTTTTGATGAGAATCCATCTCATAAATATGCTAAACGTGTCATTGCGAGCGAAACGAAGTGGAGCGAAGCAATCTTTCTCGAATAGGATTGCTTCGTCGCTTCGCTCCTCGCAATGACACAATTGGATTTATGAGATGACTTCGAGTTATTTTTTAATAATTCTATTAAAATTTTCCCCTGATTTATTTTCACCGTATCAATATATTTATTGAAGGTAGCGATGGTTAAAAGTACTTCTCTTATTTTGTTAAAAATTTTCTTTATCATATACTCAATTTTTGTCTTCCCGACCATTAGCGATTAATTAAAAAGAAAACACCGGTCAATACCATGAGTGTTATCCCCCCAGGAATAACTTCCCAAAGCCATTAAATTCGTTGGAAATCTGCAAGATTCCGATTAAGCATGGGATTACCATTAAAGAGAAGAGGCAAGCTATGGTCATTCTCTTGACAAAAGGATTGAGCAGGATGTGGAGGCCGAGTTTTGTTAAAAAGTAATAGATTAGGGAAATACTGATCAGATACATTCCCATCGTAGCTAAGGGAATCCCAGTTAACCCAAACCATTGAATGAAGAGAAGGTTTAAAGAAATCTTTAGTATAAAACCCACTAAACTCAAAATGAGGATAATGTGGTTCTTATGAAGGGCAGAGAGAAGACGCATTCCGATGACACTGATGATGAAAAGAAAGGAGTTTAGTGCGTAATAGCGTAGGACAATGCTGACCTGTTCGGTCGCCTCGACCGAAAAAGCCCCCCGCTCAAACAGGAACCGGATCAGTTGTTCCGAGTAGATGATCAAGTAGAAGCACAGCGGCACAACGAATAGTGTGGCATAAATCAAAATACGCTGCGTTGCCCTGATCATGCTTTGACGATCCTGGGTGACGGCCCACTGCGAAAAATGCGAAAAGGCCGCCACCCCAAGCCCCATCCCGATGATTTCCGAGAAACCATCCGGAATCCTTATCCCATAAATCAAAGACGTGAGTTTTCCTTCTCCCAGATGCCCAGCCATATATTGATCGATTCCCACAATCAAAGAAGGAAGGACTACAGACATGGTTGAAAATCCGAGTTGATCAATATTGTATGTTATTTCCTTTAGAGAAATTTTGTGTGGAAGAATAAAAAACAATCCAGTTCTTACACTGATTAAAAACGAGCATAAGAAAGACAGAAACGCCCCGCAGATAAGGCCATAGACGGCAGCGGTGATTCCATCATGTTTATGTCCAAATATAATAAAGACGATAGTGCTCACCGGGATAATTAACTGCGGATAAAACGAGTAGGCGTAATAGTGTTCGGCCTGAAATAAGGAGCTAAAGAAATTTGTCAGGTTTGAAAGAAAGAAAAAGAAGGCGAACCATTTTGAGAACAAAAGAAAAGTCTGAATTTCCTCCTTGGATTGAAAGAAGGGTGGATTTACAGAGACGAGGCCTTTGGGAATCATCCATCCACAGATAAAAGTGATGAGGGTTAAGGGAACTACTGCGTAAATGATAAAGTTGGAACAATAGTCTTGGGCTTTTTGTTTTCCCCAGAGAAATTTGATTTTAATATAGGTAGGAATGAAAAATGCATTGAATCCAGCGGAAAAAATGACCAATAAAACAAAGGGAACGATCATTGAATAGTAATAAACATCAACAGTACGATTGACGCCAAAGAAATTGGCCAGCACAATGTCCCGCAGAAAGCCAACGATTTTAAGGATACCGATGGCAACGAAGATAAGAAGGGTGTTGCGTTGAATGGGTGAGAGGGGTTTGAAAAATTTCATGGTAATTTCTGTCATTCTGACCCCGTTGCTTTCGCAGAAATGAGGAAGAATCTTCTCGGAAAGAGATTCTTCGGCCTCCAGCCTCAGACCGACGCAGAGAAAAATTCCGATATTTTATCCGTAATGGATTTTATTTTAATATCTCCCATACAAAAATAGGTTCCATTGCACGTCGGCACCGTGTAGCCGAAGCGCGTGCAGGGCGAACACTCGACATTCTCGGTTACGACTTTATGCTTCGATCCTTGGGGCCCCCACTTTTTGAAATTGCCAGGGCCAAAGATCGCCACAACGGGTGTCCCCACCGCGCAGGCCAGATGCATCAAACCCGAATCAGGCCCCACGAATGCTTTGCTGTGTTTGATCAACGCTGCACTTTCCATTAAAGAGGTTTTACCGATAAAATTCTTCACCCGCTCATCAGAGATCTCTTTTTCAATCTCCGCAGCCGCCCTCAAAACATCCCTCCCCCCTAAGAGAATCACATAAAAATTCTTCTGTAAAATGAAACGGACCAACTCTAGGCTCTGAGATTGATTGAGTCGTCGGATGGCAATGCTGGCTCCTAAGAACACGGACACGCTTTGAGGGCGAACAGTGTTTTGGGCCCAGGTTAATGTCTCGGCGTCAATGGAAAAACACCCTTCGATATCTTCGATTTGACTCGCCTTCGGGAGGATCCCTTGGAATAGCTTCTGGAAATTTTTGAGTTCATAGGCCTCGGGGTCATAACCGATGCGTTCCGTGAAAAGCTTCGCCCGCAACGGCCGCGTGGCAAAGCCAATCGTGTGTTTGAAAAATAAGAAATAAGCCACCAGAGCGCTTAAGATGTGCCACTGTTCTGTATCGATAATCACATCAAACTTATTGCGCCACAGCCCTAGAAAGGAGCGCAAAGAATCATAGCGATAAACTTTGTTAACCAGATGTTCTTGGGATCGGAAGACCTCCTGATTTCTTTTCTCACAAAGAACATCGATCAAAAGGGCAGGATAATGCTCCTTGAAAGAACGCAAGAAAGGAATTAAGAATACGGCATCCCCCATACCTCCGGGACGAATAATGAGGATGCGTTGAATAAACCGAGGATCCCGTTGTTGATCTTTTCTTCCAGGGACCAAACGAGCGATGAACGACCCTACCATCAAGTCTAACAGCTTGATGATTTTTATTTTGGGAGATCCCACGGACAATAGAATCTCGCGAATCCCGATCCTACTCATAGATTTTGGACAGCCGCTTTCCTTAATGACTCCAATGGTATTAAAAACTTTCAGCTCAACGCAAAACGGGCATAAACCTCACCAAATCTTTTTTGATCAGAAAAACTATAAAGATAGTCCGTCATCTCTTGATAAGAAAGCCATGCCTCAAGCATAAAACTTTCGGCATTCTCTCCCTCTGACAAATTGAAAGCAACTGCCCCCAGGGATGACAAATAACGGATGCACGCTGTAATGTTGTGAATGCTCTCTGGGGCCAACTCGAAGGAAATCACAGGAATCGATTGACTCAACCCCTTTAAGACATTCAGCTCAAAGCCTTCCACATCGATCTTGCAAAGATCTGGCCGCCCATAGTCTTTTATAAGGCCATCCAGCGTGGTCGTTGCAATCTCGATTTCTTTATTCCAAGTGAACTCCTCATATCGTCCACTTAATTTCACGGCCTGAATCCATTCCGGCGACAGGGAAGAAAGAGAATTGGCCTCGCATAGATAAAGCTCTTTTGTCCCTTGCCTTTCATCTAAGGCCTTGGCGATCACTGTCACTTTTTTGTTATGACGGTATTTTCTCCGTAAAAATTGGAAGCACTCGGGATGGGGTTCCACAGCCACCACCCCGGCCCCCAGCCTTAAAAAGATATCTGTTTTACGGCCGATATTGGCACCGATATCAAAACAAAGACTCCCTGGTTTGATGAACTGAGCGTAGAAATTCAATAAGGCTCGGTTGCGGCTTTCCCATTGATAATACCAAGACCGGACATGGTTAAACAACCCGAAAGTATTTAAAAGACGAACTTTTGTGACGGCTTTCATGAGGCTACCCATTCGTAAATATTTTCCACTTTAAACGTAAAGAAGCCGGATAATAAATAAGACCCATAAAAGAATGTTAAAGAGCAACGGCTTATCGGAGACGATCACCTCCCCCGGATCATCCCCGAGCTTCCGGACATGCACCAGATACAGATAACGAAACATTCCATAGATGACAAATACAATCGAATAGACCATATTGTGACTTCCCATCCGCGTCATGATCTCTGGAGAAATCGCATAAAGCCCATAAAAAACAATCGACAAGGTGCAACAAATGATAATGATCTGATCCAGAAGATAGGTTGTATAGTGCGCCAAAACCCCCCTATGGCTGGCAGCCTGGTCCTTAAGGGTTATCATCTCAGAGCGTCTTTTGGTAAACCCTAGAAATAAGGCCAACAAAAATACACATAGCTGTAGCCACACCGACGGAAAAACCCCAACGGCTAACGATCCCGCCCAAATGCGCACCTGAAAGCCCGCGGCCACAAAGACAACATCCACAATCACCACATCCTTCGCGTAGAAATTATAAATGAGATGAAGGAACATATAGATGAGTGCACTGTAAAAAACAGCTGTACCCACCTCAAAAGAGAACCATAGCCCTAAACTCATCATCCCCACCATGAAAACGGCTACAGCGACAGGATTGAGATTCTTCTGAGCCAAAGGCCGTTGGGATTTCTTGGGGTGCAGCCGGTCTCTTTTTCGATCCAGAAAGTCATTGAGGATATAAAGGCTGCTGGCAAGAAAACAAAAACCCACAAAGGCCAAAAGAGAGCCCTTCATGGCTTCGACTTTATAAAGCTGACCGGAGAAGATCAAGGGAAATAGGATAAAGGCATTCTTCACCCATTGCCG
>CAZRKD010000059.1:0-8916 GCA_964600515.1 uncultured bacterium | reverse complement strand
TCTATTATTGTTTCGGTAAGTTCAAGATGCTTTTGAGTCATAGCATCGAGCATAAGCGAAGTTTTTAGTGAATAAGGAGTGAGCTTGGTAATATGCGCGAGTTTCGTTTGCTGTGTCCTCTCCGCATATCCAAGAATCATTTCTACGGACTGTAATCCTACTGAAAGTTCATTACACCCAAATGAATCGAGAGATACAATACGAAAATATTCAATAAGAAAATTCTTAGCTTTTTCACTATTTCCGAGTGGATCATCGAGAAACGTGAAAAGACAATCAGTATAGGTATTGAGTTCAGTAAAAATTGCATGTTTGCGAAGCACTTCCGGTACCAAAAGTTCCTTGGGTTTAATTCTATAGAGTTCATCCAAGATTAGTGATGCATTTGAAAGTTCGCTTACTTTGAATTCACCGGTCGTAATATCAAGATAGGCAACTCCAAACATATCATTTTGGGGCAAAATACTCATGAGATAATTATTTTCACTTCCATCAATTGAATCGCTATCAATAACACATCCCGGAGTTACCACGCGAATGACCTCACGCCTCACAATTCCTTTTGCAACTTCCGGATCTTCGGTTTGCTCGCAAATTGCTACTTTAAACCCCGCTGAAATGAGTTTTTGAATGTATCCTGAAGCGCTATGATAGGGCACTCCGCATAATGGAACTTGAATCTCTTGATTTTTATTTCTCGCAGTAAGCGCAATCCCTAAAATCTTTGATGCAGTAATCGCATCATCAAAAAACATTTCATAAAAATCTCCCAATCGAAAAAAAAGAATCGCATCGTTATAATTCGCCTTAATCTCATTGTATTGTCGAATCATCGGAGTTTCTTGCATACGCATGGTTATTTATAATGAAAGAAATATTAAGATGCAAGGGTAACGTATGTATTGTTATTTTTTCGGTTTTTTCTAAATAGTGCGAAATTACCGAAGATTTACGAGCCAAATCTGAAAATTATAACTAATTATTGACAAATCGCAAAATCTCTTCTATACATCGACCATTATGAAACTACGTATTTCTTTAATACTCTGCTTATTATTGCCTTCACTCTCTGGGGCATCTGAAGAAAAGCTACCCGCATGTAGAAATCTTTTTATAGACCGGCCAGAAAACCCCGGGCTTTTAAGCCCGGGGATTAATGGCCGGTCTGTGAGGCTTCACTATCTCTTATTTTCCTATTCAATATATCAGATACCCTACTAAAATTGGTTGATGGAATTTACTAATCGTCTTTCAAAAGCTCTCGAAAATCTCTATCTGAAAGTACGTGAGTAAAAATAAGAAGTCGGATTAAATGAGCCATGAGAAAAAAATCTTTTAACTCATGGCTTTAAGTTTGTAAAAATCGATATTGTGTATTTTTTCCTTAAGGCGATTAGTTAATGTAACACCTAATTTTTTACCTGTATCATCGATTCCTAAATAAATTATTCCTCCTTTAGTATTTGCGAACGCAACGAGGGTTCGATCAATTTTATCATCTGAAGATTTAAATTCTTGAAATAATCCCTCTCCTTCATTAATACGATTGATAAGATCATTTTTATCCATCATAGAGATGAATATTTTAAGAATTTTCGAATGTTAATATAATTCGCGAATTTTCGCGAATCATACAAAAACACATGGTTTGTTCATAAATTCGCTTGCAAACCAATGAATATCTATGCTACAAGATTTTTTGTTTACATAAGATAAATGGAGGTCGTATGCGAAAATGTGAGTTATGTGGCAAAGGAATTTTACGTGGAAATAAAGTAAGCCACGCAAACAATAAAACAAAAACACTGTGGTTACCCAATATTCACAAGGTTCATGCGATTCTGAATGGCGTAACAAAAAGAATCAATGCATGCACTTCATGCATTTCATCTGGAAAATTGATTAAAGCATAATCATGCGAAGTGTAGGAATATTCTTTATTTGCTTGACACTATTTCCTCACTTACTTAGTATGTATAGTTGTGAGCGTAGTTTTCATTTTTAACCCTTTATTTAGGAGGAGTCAGTCATGACTAAAGCAGAATTAATTGAATGCGTATGGAACACCGCTAAGAAACAAGGTTATTCAAAGACATCAGTCAATGACCTTTGTGACTGCGTATTCCAAGAGCTAACCAAGGGAATCAAGAAGGATAAACGATTTACGTATCCTGGATTCGGAACTTGGACAGTAAAAAACCGAAAAGCTCGCAAGGGAAGAAACCCACAAACAGGTGAAGAAATTAAAATCAAGGCTTCTAAGACCGTTGGTTTTAAACCTGCTCCTGGCTTTAAGACTACGTTATAATAACGTATCAGTTACGAGAGCTGCGCATTCGTAGCTCTCGTCTCTTTCTCAACACATGTGAAGACACTCCTTTTTTTAGTTACATTTTTCATTACTCTCATAATTATTCCATTGTATGCATTCGCGCTTAACGCTCACTATGTTTTAAAAAAGTTCGATGATCATTATTCTAAACAACAACCTCGCATGTTTGTCATTGAAAGTACGGCAACTATTGCACCAGGAGCATTTGATAGCATTCCTCGGGAAATTCGGGAAACAGCATTCTTACGAGGAAGTAATTTAACACTCATCTCCGCGCCCGAGCATCTCTCAGGGAAACAAAGCCTTGTTAAAAATAATAATCGTTTTATAACAACGCTCAATGATGTTATTATTGGGAGAGAGAAATTCTACGAACCTATCATTAATAGTTTAATTACAAAAAATGGCCCCAAAGATATTCTTCTCTTTCTCAATGGGCTCGGCGTAAAGATTCAATCAAAGTCATTTCCTGTTCATGAAGAAACACCAATCCCTGATGACTTCAAGCCATACACCGCTATTGGGGAAAGAAGAAATGTGGGGTCAGGGCGAATACAAATTTGGTTTGATACATCTTTTTTACCCATCAAAATGGTGCTTGAGAATAAAGAGGGAAAAAAATTTATTGAATACTATAAAAATTATTCGGTTTTTAAAACATATCCTCATGAAATCGAAGTTTATACGGGCAACGAAAGATTATTGACCTATACCGTATCTTCATTTCGTCCCGAAGTTATTGAAGAAGCCACATTTGATCTTACGCCATTTTCCTCTCTTCTCTCTCAAAAGATTATTCTGAGTACTATTGACAAAAAAGATCCTGTAGCATTGTATACTCATCAATTGAAAGCACGATATTCTCTGAAAAAATAATACTGAGAGATAATAATGTATGCAGAAGTAGTTTTTAATATTTCCATCGATAATTCATTTCATTATGAAGTCCCTGATCATCTTCAAGATACCGCAACAATTGGGAAGCGAGTTATTTCATCGTTTAGAAAAAGCGACGCAATTGGATTTATCGTGAGCCGCAAAGAAACACTGGTAGCAACATATACACTCAAGCCGCTTCTTCATATTATTGATGAATATTCTCTCTTTAATGAAAATGATCTTAAGCTCTATTCATGGCTTGCCCACTATTATAAGTACCCTTTGTCGCGGATAATTTGGCAGAGTATTCCCACTAAAGCCTCACGAGGATTTGCAAAAAAATTTAAAGAAACAAAAAAAATACGAGATACGAGTGTCATTGAAATTGAAGAGAATCATGAATTGAGAATACCACCAATTAAGAGTATATTTATATTGAGCTCCTATCAGGAAAAAGCATGTAAAGAAATACAAAATTCACTTCTGGCGAGTACGTTTTCACCCTTTCTTCTTCATGGAGTTACGGGAAGTGGCAAAACCGAGGTATATCTTCGATCAATTGAATATGTTCTCACAACGAGTGCGGGTCGGTCGCTCATGCTTGTCCCTGAAATTGCCCTAACACCTCAGCTCATCGAGATTGTAACAAATCGTTTTGGCGATAATGTTGCGGTTTTTCATTCAAAGATGACCGAAGATGAAAGATACACGATGTGGATGAATACTATCTCGGGGAAAATGCGTGTTATTATCGGAGTGAGATCACTTATTCTTCTTCCCATTCCAGATATAAAACTCATTATTGTCGACGAAGAGCATGAAACAACGTATAAACAGGACGCTCTTCTTTTGTACAACGCACGTGATACAGCGCTCATGAAGGCAAAGATATATGGATGCACGGTAATTCTTGGCTCTGCAACGCCATCGATTGAATCATATTACAATGCAAAAAATGGAAAATATCAACTTCTCGAAATTCCTGAACGAATTACTAAAGCTTTGCCTCCAGAATCTCTTATTATAGATATGAAGTCTGAACAAAAAGTTTTTGGTGAAGTTCCGATTATTTCAGACAAGCTTGAAGAAGAAATCCAAAAAAATTTAGACGCAGGCGAAAAAACAATTCTCTTTTTAAATCGCCGCGGATTTTCTTCTCTTATAATCTGCAATAAATGTGGGGCAACAAAAACGTGTCGGTTCTGTAGTGTTTCATTAACCTTTCATCAGGGAATCAATACCCTTTTATGCCATTACTGTGGCTATCGAGAAAACTTTACAGACAAATGTAGCTCATGCGGGAAGAATGCAGTAGTGAGGATTGGTCTTGGAACAGAACGCATCCATCATGAGCTCAATCAAAAGTTTCCTGATGCAAAGCTCTTTCGCATGGATTCTGATACTACGAAGAAACGTGGATCAGCGAACGTTTTTCATGACCTTTTTAAAAAAGGACAAATCGATATTTTGATCGGAACTCAGATGATTGCTAAAGGCCTTGATTTTCCTGAAGTTACGCTTGTTGGGATTATGTATGCTGATATGGCACTATCGATTCCTGATTTTCGAGCATGTGAACGGACATTTCAGCTTATTACACAAGTTGCTGGCCGTGCAGGAAGAGGAGATCGGCCTGGCCGCGTTATTATCCAAACATTTAATCCCACACACTATAGCATTGTCCATGCACGAAATCATGATTATCATTCGTTTTATAATGAAGAAATTTCATATCGAAACGAATTGGGATATCCGCCCTATTCACGTATTTCAAATATCAGAATTTCTGGAATGCATGAACGCAAGGTAGAGGGAGCAGCACGTGATGTATCAAAAATTCTCTCTCAAAGTCGTAAAGATTTACCCCATGGAATAGAAAAAATTTCGCTTTTAGGCCCCTCGATGTGTCCGATTTATAAGCTCAATAATAAATATCGATGGAATATACTTATTAAAGCAAAAAGCGCGAGTGTTCTTGATTCATATCTTTGCACCACAAATGATGCCTTGAAAAATATTCCTTCCAAGGTATCGATAAGGATTGACATGGATCCTCTGAATTTTCTATAAACCCTTGTCGCATAAGGAGAATAAAAATATGACTAAGAAATACTTATTACTATTAGTAGCCTTTCTTGCAATCACGTCGTGTGGCAAACAAAAAAGCCTCGATGATATGAATGATGTCGAGCTCTTTAATCATGCGGAAATACTCTACAAAGATAAGAGCTACGAAGATGCAATTGAGGCGTATGAGAAACTAAAGAATAATTATCCCAAGAGCGATCTTGCAATTCAGGCTGAAATTAAAATTTGCCACGCCTATTTTGATGATGAAAAACATCTTGAATCGGCTGATTGCTATAAAGGCTTCAAAGAACTCCATCCATCGTTTGTACAGATTGAATTTGTCTATTATCGGCTCGCGCTTTCGTATTATCTTGATAGCCCCAAGAGCGTTGATCGAGATCTCACCAATCTTTCGAACGCATTATCGAGCTTTATGGAATTTGAAAAACTCTTCCCCGAAAGTAAGAATATGGCCGATGCAAAAGAGAAGATGGGCGATGCACGAAATCGTATTGCTCAAAAAGAATTCTTAATTGCAAACTTTTATTTTAATCGCGATGAATATAAAGCTGCAATCTATCGATACAAGCGCTTATTATCTGATTTTCCTGAAGTTGCGCAGAATGAAGAAGCTCTTTATAAATTGGGATATTCATATTATAAAATAGGTAAAAAAACGAAGGCAGAAGAAACACTCAATGAATTTATCCAAAAATACCCGCAAAGCAAATTTCTCGATGACGCACAAGAAATTCTCGTAAGTCTGTAATGAATCAATTTACCATACATCCTTCACTTCGTTTTGTATCAATCGGAAAAATACTTACCTCTGATTCTATTAAATTAGACGGAGAAAGCCTTGCACGAGAAAAAGAATACACAAAAGCCCTGCAAACATTCGGTAAAAATAACAGTATCAAACCAAAAAATTGGGATGCTGAGCTTAAGATGAAAGATTATTTTGAAATGCATCTTGATCAATATAAAGAGGATAAAAAAATAATAAAAAGAATTACTCTAAAGATTCGCCTGATGTTTTATGGTCAGGCGCTTCTTGGTGCGCTTGCGATTTTTTTTCTTACCATATCGCAGATCATTTTGGGAATCATGTCTGGGATAATTGCGCTTATATGGTTTATTTATCTTTTTAAGAACAAATCAAAAATTGTAAATAAAAACATTGAACATGAAAAAAAATTCGTACAAAAGAAGTTTGAGCGAGAAACCAAAGAACGACAGGAGAAAAAAGAGAGCTTTATTAAAACTGAAGAAGAACGAATCGCTACTATCAAGAAGATGCTCGCACACGATGAGAAAGCAACAATATGCTGCCTGATCGAGTCGTTATCCGGACTTGAACTTCCTTTTACTTTCGAAGGATCTCTAGTAATAGAAAAAGATAGCGCTCTTCTTCTCTATGTAACACTTCCCACAAAAAAAATTATCCCTCTCTACTTGCGAGAGAAAAAGAAGAAAAAGAGAGAGAAACTTGTCGATGAACACTATCTTGAAGTTCTTTCTCGACTTTTTGTTCTTTTAATAAATATTCTCTACAATACTATTCCTTGGCTAGATCTAGTAAAAATCAAGGGAAGTTACTCGAAAGAAAGCGAAAAAAAAGAACAAATGCTTATTGCTTTAACACGAAATGATTTTAGAGTAATTGATTTTAGTCTTGATAATCCTTTTATTCAATTACATAACGTACCTACCGTAAAATGCGAATTGAATATTGATAAAAGAATTAATATAAATGCCCTCATGAAAAAAGAAGACAAGAGTGGGATAATTCCCGAAATTGAAATAGGAGAATAGCGCATGTTACGAACACACACCTGTGGCGAATTGACAAAAAACGATCTTGAAAAAAGAGTAAGCCTTACTGGCTGGGTTCATCGAATCCGCGATCATGGCGGAGTGACTTTTATTCATATTCGTGATCGCTATGGAATCACGCAAGGACTGATTGATCTTACCCTGGGCAAGAAAGAAATTGTAGATCTCGTCAAATCATTAGGAAGAGAAGATTGCATTCGCATTCATGGAAAAGTCATAAAACGCGATGAAAAAGATATTAATAAAAATCTCATTACCGGCGAAATAGAAGTAGCAATTGATACGCTTGAGATTCTTAATAAATCATTAACTCCACCGCTCGAAATCGATAACAACAAAGAGGTGAAAGAAGAAGTCCGCATGAAGTATCGCTACCTCGATTTACGGCGAGATAAATTACGCGATAATATTATTTTTAAAACGCGCGCAATGCAAAGCATTCGGGAATCTCTTCTTTCGCTCAACTTTCTTGAAATCGAAACTCCGCTTTTTGTCAAAAGTACACCCGAAGGAGCACGAGATTTTATTGTACCATCACGGCTTTATCCGGGAAAATGCTATGCCCTTCCCCAAAGCCCACAGCTCTATAAGCAGCTTCTTATGGTTTCGGGCTTTGATCGCTATTTTCAATTTGCTCATTGCTTCCGCGACGAGGATTTACGAGCCGATCGAGCGCTCGTGCATACTCAAATAGACATGGAAATGAGCTTTGTAACCCAAGATGATGTCTTTGCCGTTGTTGAATACTATGTAAAAAATCTCTTTAAAGATCTTTTAAAGCTCGATCTCAAAACTCCATTTCCTCACATGAGCTACAAGACTGCGATGGATACCTATGGTCTTGATAAGCCCGATCTTCGCTTTGGACTTCATTTAATTGATATTACCAATGTTGCAAAACAGACTGAGTTTCAAATATTCCAAGAAACAATTAAAAAAAATGGCATCGTCAAAGCAACCCGTATTCCCAAAGGAGCCTCATATTCGCGTGCTCAAATGGATGGACTCACTGAATATTGTAAAACCTTTGGGCTTAAGGGGCTTTCATTCACCAAGGTTGCTAAAGAAAACGGATCATTGGTTTTGCAAACAGGGGTTGCAAAATTCTTTTCCGGTACTCACGCTCAAGATCTCATCAATGCAATGAATGCCGAAGAAAATGATTTACTCATCATTGCGGCCGATAGTTACAAAATTGTCTCACAAGCCTTGGGAAATCTCCGAAATAAAATAGGCAGAGACGAAAAACTCTTTAATGAAAAAGAGTTTTATTTTTCATGGATTGTCGATTTTCCGCTTTTTGAAAAAAATGAGGCGGGCGGCTGGGATGCAACTCATCACATTTTTTCAAGGCCAAAAGAGGAATGCATTGCTTATTTAGATACTGACCCCAGTAAAGTATTAGGGAACCTCTATGACCTTGTTTTAAACGGTGTCGAATTATTAAGCGGTAGCATCAGAATCAATGAACCAAATTTACAAAAGAAAATTTTTGATCTTATCGGCCTTAGTGAATCTGAGGCAAACATGAAATTTGGTTTCTTACTCGAGGCATTTAAATACGGCACCCCACCGCATGGTGGGTGCGCTATGGGATTTGATCGTCTTGCGGCAATTTTATGTGGCGAAAGTTCAATTCGAGAAGTAATCCCCTTTCCTAATAATGCCAGCGGAATCTATCCCATCGACGGATCACCAAGCGAAATAACAGAAGTACAATTGAAAGAATTACGTCTGAAGATTACAAAAGATTAAAACTACTCAGTGGCTTCGTCTGCAGCGCCTTCGCCGCCTTCAGA